>JBKJUS010000190.1:0-25724 GCA_046590575.1 Mycobacteriales bacterium
CCTGGAGCACCGGGAAGTCCCGGTCAAAGACGGCGGTCGCCAGGAATGACCCCATCCCGCCCCACGCGAAGACCGTCTCGGTCAGCACGGCACCGGAGAGCAGCAGCCCGGTCTGCAGCCCAATGACTGTCGAGACGGGCAGCATGGCGTTCTTCAGCACGTGCCGCCGGTCGACGACCCCGGCCGACAAGCCCTTGGCCTCAGCCGTGCGCACGTAGTCCTCGTTGACAACCTCCAGCACGGCAGCGCGAGTGATCCGGGCGATGATCGCCAACGGGATCGTGCCGAGCGCGACCGCGGGCAGGATCAGGTGCTTGATTGCGTCCCACATCGCGGCGAAGTTGCCGGTTACCAGACCGTCCAAAACGTAGAACTTGGTGGGGTGCGACGCGTCGATGATGGGGTCCTGCCGACCGACGCTGGGCAGCCAGCCGAGCTTCACTGCGAAAACGTACTTGAGGATGAAGGCGAGGAAGAAGACCGGGATCGAGATGCCCAGCAGCGAACCGCCGATCGATATCTGGTCGAACCAACCCTGATATCGCTTCGCGGTGATGAACCCGAGAGGGATGCCCAAGCCAATCGCGAGGAGCATCGCCGCGAGCGCTAGCTCGACGGTGGCCGGGAAACGCTCCCGGATCTCCGTGGTGACCGGACGTCGGGTCGCGATCGAGTCGCCGAACTCCAGCGAGGCGACCCGCTTCATGTAGCTGCCGTACTGAACGATCACCGGACGATCGAGCCCGTAGGACTCGCGGACCTCCGCGATGCGCTCCGGGGTGCTCCGCTCACCGAGCAGCGCCGCCTCCGGTCCACCAGGTAGCGCCCTGACCCAGAAGAAAACCAGCAGTGAGACGCCGAGCAGGATCGGCACGAGAAGCAGCAGCCGCCGTACGACGAACTTCAGCATCGCGGCTTCGGGCTCTCTTCGCTGATGAGGCGGATGACGGAGTGGCTAAACCCGGCGACCCGGCTACATCGAGGACGACGTAGCCGGGCCACCGGTCGTGCGCAGAATCTAGTGCAGAAGATCTAGCCCAGGCTCACGAGCGAGAACGGCTCGAGGCTGACCGGGCTGGTCCGGTAGCCCTGCACGCCCTTCGCGAAGGCCAAGGCCGGCTTGGTGTGGACGTACGGCACACCCGGCAGGAACTCCATGATCTTGCGGTTGGCGTTCTTGTAGACCTCGGTGCGCTTCTCCTGGTCGGTCTCGATGCGGCCGTCCTCGAGGAGCTTGAAGATCTCGGCGTTGTCAAAGCCCCAGGCCTTGCTCTTGGTGCGGAAGAACGTCCCGACGAAGTTGTCCGGGTCACCAAAGTCGCCCGTCCAGCCGAGCAGTCGGATGTGACCGCCGTTGCCGGTGCCCACGTTGTTGTTGTAGTCGGGGCGCCACGGCACGGACTTCGGGGTGATCTTGAAGCCAGCGGCCTCGAGGTCAGCCTTGAACGCCTGGAAGTTCGCCGCGGGGTCGGGCATGTACGGACGGCTGACGTCGGTCGGGTAGAAGAACTCCAGCGTGGGGTTCTTCACACCGGACTCGGCGATCAGCGCCTTGGCCTTGTCGACGCTGTACTCGTACTTAGTGACGTCGTCGGCGTAGCCGAAGAGCTCCGGCGGCATGAACTGCGTCGCCACCTCGGAGCCCGGCGGGTACTTAGCCTTGACGAGCGCCTCACGGTTGAGCGCGTGGGCGATCGCCTGGCGGATCTTCGGGTTGTCCATCGGCGGCTTGGCCTGGTTGAACCCGACGTAACCGACGTTAAAGGCCGGACGCTCCAGGATCTGGAAGCCGGATCCCTTCAGGGCGTCGGCGTCACTCGGGTCGACGAAGTCGTAGCCCTGGATGTCGCCGGCCTCGAGGGCCTGGCGACGGGCCGGACCGTCAGCGATCGGCTTGAAGATGACCTTGTCCAGGAGGGCCTTCTCGCCCCAGTAGTCGTCGTTGCGCACGAGGACCAGCTTGTCCTTCGGGGTGAAGCTCTCGAGCTTGAAGGGGCCGGTGCCGATCGGGTGCTCGGTGCCGAACGTGCCCTCGAACTTCGGGGCGTCGCCGGTGCCGGACACCTTGTCGGCGCCGAACTCGGCCAGCGCCTTCGGGCTGGCGATGGAGAACGACGGCAGGGCGAGACCGGCGAGGAACGACGACGACGGGCTGGTCAGGTTAATGACCGCCTCGTTGGCGCCCTTGGCCTCGCAGGACTTGTAGAGGCTCTTCACGGTCGGGTCGGCGTTCTGGGCGAAGCCACCGAAGACGGTGACCCAGTAGTAGGCGACTGACTCGCTGGCCTGGATGCCCTTGAAGTTGTACCAACGGTCGAAGTTGAAGCAGACCGCCTTGGCATCGAAGTCAGTGCCGTCGTGGAACTTCACGCCCTCACGGAGCTTGAAGGTCCACGCGGTCCCGGCCTCGTCGGCCGAGAACTCAGTAGCCAGCTCGGGCTCGATGTCCGTGCCGCCAAGCTTCGTCGTGACCAACGTCTCGAAGATCTGCCGAATCGCCCGGAGCGACTCGCCGTCGGAGACGTAGGCGCCGTCGAGTACGACGGGGTCAGCCGACGTGCCGAAGACGAGCGTGCCGCCCTTCTTGCCGCTCGAGCCGCCCTTGTCGGCGTCCTTGTCGCTGTCGCCACCGCACGCGGTGGCGGCCAGGGAGACCGACGCGGTGACGGCGAGGATCGTGCGCAGAGTGCGTGAGGTCATGCCCATCCCCTCAGAATCGAGCAGGGCGCACCGACGGGAGTCACCGGGCGCTGCTGCTGTCGAGATGGGTCGAGCCTAGCCAGAGGTGTACGCCGAAGGCGAGGACCGTGGCCTGCACATGTCCAAAACGTGACCTAGGTGTTCACGCGGACCCGTGCGTTCTGGGGAGCGCTACTTGCTGCGGAGCTTGGTCAGCGCTTCGGCCAGGATCGCGTCACCGTCGGCCTGGTTGCGTCGCTCACGGACGTACGCCAGATGGGTCTTGTAGGGCTCAGTCTTCGGTGGGGCGGGAGTGTTGCTCTTGTCCCGACCCGCGGGGTAGCCGCAGCGGGGGCAGTCCCACAGGTCAGGGATCGCCGCGTCCTCGGCGAAGGAGGGCCGGGTCTCGTGGTCGTTGGCGCACCAGAAGGAGATTCGCTTGCGCGGCGCCGCCTCCCCGCGCTCCGCCTCGCCCATCGGACCCGCGCCGACTCGGCTACCTCGGATTGCGCTGCCACCAGCCACTGGTCCTGCTCCCGACGTCTGCTCTCCGGCGCAGCGCACGGCGACGCCGGGTTGCGAGGAAGGATGTACGACGAAGTGTACGGCGCCGCCAGGGACGATCGCGAGCAGACGGCGCGATCGGTCCGTTACCCGCTCCGCGCCCAGCGGTCGACATCGACGAGCGGGCCGCCGTATCCGGACACCGGAGGCTCGACCTGGATGCCCGACGCGGCCGCGGTCACCGGGTCCAACCGCACCAGCGGCAGAAGCGGGATCTGCTGGGCGAGTCGGACACCGACGCGATCCAGCGGCGTGTCCTGGGCCATGAGGGACGGCGCCGCAGCGGCTTGCTGCAGCGCAGCGTCGGCCGCTGCGTCGGACCAGCGCGGCCAACCGGCACCCTGCGGTGCGGCGCCCGCGCTGCCGAGGAGCCGGTCGAGGTCGCTCACCACGTCGGTGTCCCACCGGGTGAGCGCGAGGTCGCTACCGCCGGTGCGGGCCAGCTCGGCAGCCTTGTCGGCGTCTGCTCCCGCCAGGTCGACCTGCACGCCGACTTTGCGCAGCTGGACCTGCAGGCCGCGGGCAAGCACGTCGTAGAGATCCGACGGCGCGGGCGAAGCGAGCACCAGGGTCAGGTCGGCGCCGTTCTTCGTCCGCGGTCGGCCGCCGTTGTCCTTCCACCCCGCGTCGCTCAGCAGCCGCCGGGCACTCGCGATGTCCGGCCGGGTCCGGCCGTACGGCGCGTCAGAGCGCTCATCGACCCGCACCCCGTCCGCCAGGGTCCCGCCGGCGCGCACCAGACCTTCGGCGAAGGCCGGCCGATCGAGGGCGAGGGCGAGGGCCCGACGCACCCGGACGTCCTTCAGAGCACCGCCGGACGTGCGCATCGTCAGGACGGTGACGCTGCGCCGGTGCCGGTCGACCAACGTTGTCGCGCGTGGCACCAGGGCGAGCCGACCGGCTGCGTTGATCGCGTCGTAGGGCAGCACGGCGTCGACCTTCCCGGCCTTGAGCAGCGCCACCGCGGTGGCGAAGTCCGGCACCACCTGCACCCGGACCTCGTCGAGGTGCGGGTCGCTGCCCTGCCACGGGGCTGGGGTGCGACGCCACGCTGTCTCGAGGCCCGGCGTGCGCCCGGCGAGGACGAACGGCCCACCGCTGACCTTGAGGTCGTAGGGCCGATCACCGAGCGCGGCCAGCCGCGCCCGCGGGAGCACTCCGGTCGGAGCGACGAAAAGCCGCGCCCACTGCACTCCGGGCGCGCGCAGGACGAGGACTGCGCGGGTTGGTGTCGGTGTCTCCACCCCGGCGAGTGCGGCGTACGACGTCCGCCACGGCCCAGGACGCGAGGCTGCGCGCTGCCAGGTCGCGGCCACGTCAGCCGAGGTCACCGCCGTCCCGTCGGACCAACGGGCATCAGGCCGCAGCTCGATGATGACGCGGCGGCCGTCCGGGGTCAGCGTGGGCGGGCCGACGGCAAGCCACGGGGTCCGCACCCCGCCGGGACCGATGCGGTAGAGACCTGGGAGCCATAGGGGCGTCAGGTCACGGGTGGCAGGGGTATCTCCGCCGACGGCGAACGGGTCGAGGGAGACCGGCTCCGCCGCCGACGCGGCGATGACGCGCCCACCGCGGCGGCGCGGGGTCCCGGGCGGCCGCGGTTGGTAGAGCGTGAGCAGGTCGACATCGACGGCCGAGGGCGCGCTCGGTACGGCGCTGGTCGATGCGGACACACCCGGGGACGGTGAGTCACCAGTCGCGGGTAGACCAGCACCGTTCGAACGGCCGTCATTGCGGCGTACCGCGATGACGGCGGCCACGCCGCCGAGCAGCACAAGCACCGTGAGGAACGCCAACACCGAGGAACGCCATGACCAGCGACCGGGTCCACCAGATTGCGTCACGTGCTACTCGGCCCCGTCCGCCCCGGTGCGGGGAGTCTGACGGTCGTCATAACGACCGCGAGACTCCCCACAATGTCGCTCGCCGGTCCGTGAGGGCTAGCTGTTCTTCAACAAGAGGCCGAGCGCGAAGATCGAGCCGGCCCACACGATCCCGGCTCCGATGGTCAGCCGGTCGAGGTTCTTCTCGACGACCGACGAGCCGCCCAGCGACGAGCTCACGCCGCCGCCGAACATGTTGGACAGGCCGCCGCCCTTGCCGCGGTGCAGCAGCACCAGGACGATCAGCAACAGACTGGACAGCAACAGCAGCACGGTGGTGAGGGTCACCATCAGACGAGCACTCTTTCCTCAGGGAAGTGACAGGCGACCTGGTGTCCCGGCTGCAGCTCCAGCAGCGGAGGCTCCACCTCGCGACAGATGTCCTGCGCCTTCCAGCAGCGGGTGTTGAACCGGCAGGCCGGCGGGGGGTTGAGCGGGCTGGGCACGTCGCCCTTGAGGAAGATCCGGTCCCGTCGGTGCTCTTTCTCCGGGTCGGGCAGCGGTACGGCGGAGAGCAGCGCATGCGTGTACGGATGCAGCGGGTGCTCGTAGAGCCCGATGCGGTCGGCGATCTCGACGATCTTGCCGAGATACATCACCGCCACCCGGTCCGAGATGTGCCGGACGACCGACAGATCGTGGGCGATGAAGATGTAGGTGAGGTCGAACTCGGTCTGCAGATCCTCGAGGAGGTTGATGACCTGCGCCTGGATGGACACGTCGAGCGCGCTGACCGGCTCGTCCGCGATGATCAGCTTGGGCTGGAGTGCCAACGCGCGGGCGATGCCGATGCGCTGCCGCTGCCCACCCGAGAACTCGTGGGGGTAGCGGTTGTAGTGCTCCGGGTTGAGGCCGACCAGCTCGAGCAGCTCCTGCACCTTCTTCTTCGTCCCGCCCGCCGGGGCCACCTTCTGCAGCTCGAGCGGCGTGCCGACGATGGTGCCGATGTTGTGCCGCGGGTTGAGCGAGCCGTACGGGTCTTGGAAGATCATCTGCATCTCGCGGCGCAGCGGGCGCATCTCGCCCCGCGACATCCGGGTGATGTCCTGACCATCGAAGCGGATCGTGCCCGAGGTCGGGTCGAGCAGTCGGGCCAGCAGCCGGCCGGTCGTCGACTTGCCGCAGCCGGTCTCGCCGACGACGCCGAGCGTCTCACCCTTGGCGACGCTGAAGGTCAGGCCGTCGACGGCCTTCACCGCGCCCACCTGCTTCTGGAAGATGATGCCGCGCTTCACCGGGAAGTGCTTGACCAGGTCGACGACCTCGATGAGGGTCTCGCCGGGCTCCCGCTGCGGCAGGGTGATGGTGGTCGCGGTCGCCGGAGTGGAGGCTGCGGCCGCCGGCGTACGCCGGGCGGAGGGCGCCTTGGCAGCGGCGGCTTTCGTCGCCTTCACCGGGCGCACCGAAGCAGCCGTGGACCGAGCGCTTGACGCTGTACGTGACTTTACGGCGCCCGTGCTGCCCGTCGATGCGGCCGTCTTCCGTGCAGGGCTGCCTGTCCCCGCCGTGGTCTTCTTGGCCGGGGCACGGCGGCGGGGGGGCGTCGTGCCCGCGTCGTCGGTCGTCATAGGTTAGGACTGACTTCCTCGGTGAAGATGCGCCGGCGTTCTTCGGCCGGCAGGTGGCAGGCGACCAGGTGTCGGTCCAGCCCGGTCGGCAGGAGCTCGGGACGAATTGTCGAGCCGAGCCCGTCGGTGAGCGGCTCGTACGGGCATCGCGGATGGAACGCACACCCGCTCGGCACGTTGATGAGGCTCGGCGGCGAGCCCTTGATCGGGTTGAGCCGCTCCTGGCGGGCCCGGTCCATGCGGGTGACCGACCCCAGCAGGCCGAAGGTGTACGGGTGCTCGGGTCGGTAGAAGATGTCATTGACCGGGGCGTACTCGGCCGCGCGTCCGGCGTACATCACCAGGATGTCGTCGGCGACCTCCGCCACCACCCCGAGGTCGTGGGTGATCAGGATGATCGCCGAGCCGAACTCCTTCTGTAGGTCGGTCATCAGCTCGAGGATCTGCGCCTGCACCGTCACATCGAGAGCCGTCGTCGGCTCGTCGGCGATGAGCAGCTCGGGGTTGCACGACAGCGCCATCGCGATCATCGCGCGCTGCCGCATGCCGCCGGAGAACTGGTGCGGGTAGTCGTCGACCCGCTTGTCCGGAGTCGGGATGCCGACCCGGTCGAGCATCTCTACGGCGCGGGCCTTGGCGGCCTTCTTCGACACGTCGTTGTGGACCTTGAAGGCCTCGGCGATCTGGTAGCCCACGGTGTAATAGGGGTGCAGCGCGGACAGCGGGTCTTGGAAGATCATCGCCATGCGGTCGCCGCGGAGCGCGCGGACCTGCTCCCGGTTGGCGCCCACCAGCTCGTCGCCGCCGAGCCAGATCTCGCCGCTGATCTTCGCCCGCGTGCCCTTGTGCAGGCCAAGGATGCCGAGGCTGGTCACGCTCTTGCCCGAGCCGGACTCCCCCACGATGCCGAGCGTCTTGCCCTTCTCGAGGGCGAACGTCAGGCCGTCGACCGCCTTGACGAGGCCGTCGTCGGTCGGGAAGTGGATGCGCAGGTCACGGACGTCGAGGAATGCACGCGGACCTGAGGGCAGCGCTGATGCACCCTCCACGAGGGTCTGAGTGGACATGCCTTAACTGTAACGGACGCGGGGGTCCACGACGGCATAGAGCACGTCGACGATGAGGTTGGCCAGCACGATGAAGAAGGCGGAGAAGACCGTCACCCCGACGATGACCGGCAGGTCGGTGTTCGACACCGCGCCGATCGCCAGCTTGCCCAGCCCGTTGATGCTGAAGACGGTCTCGGTGAGCACCGCGCCGCCGAGCAGTGAGCCGAGGTCGAGGCCGAAGATGGTGATGATCGGCGTAAGCGCGGCGCGCAGGCCGTGCCGGCGCACGACGGTGCGTTCCGGGAGGCCCTTGGCCCGGGCGGTGCGCACGTAGTCCTCGTTCATGGTCTCGAGCATGTTGGCCCGCACGAGCCGCGCATAAAGCGCTGCCTGGAGGAAAGCGAGCGCGATCCAGGGAAGGATCAGACCTTGCGCCCACTTCAGCGGGTTGTCGGTGAAGTAGTTGTAGCGCGGCTGCGGGAAGATCTTGAGCTTGTAGACGAGGATCAGCAACGCGACGTAACCGGTGAAGATGATCGGCAGTGAGACGCCGGCCAGCGCCGTGGTCATGGCCGCTCGGTCCACCACGGTGCCCTTCTTCAGGGCCGAGATGATCCCGACCCCCACGCCCATGATGAGCCACAGGACGGCGGCCCCGGACGCAACGGAGAGCGTGACCGGCAACCGGTCGAGGAGGGTCTCGAAGACCGGCTGCTCGTTCTTGAAGGAGTAGCCGAAGCACGGCGGCGGGCAGTCGTTGCCCCCGATCTCGCGGCCCACGACGATGCCCTTGATGTAGGTGGCGAACTGGGAGTCCGTCGCAAGGAAGACCGGCTTGTCGAGCCCGAGCTTCACCCGGATCAGCTCGATCTCCTCGGTGGAGGAGTTCTTGCCCGCGGAGAGCGCCGCAGGGTCGGCCGGCAGGATGTAGAAGATGCCGAAGGTCACGAAGCTGATGATGAACAGCAGCACGAAGACCCACAGCGACCTGCGGACTACGTACCGACCCATCGCTGACCTACCTCACGTTACGGGCGGAAATCAGAAGTGTGCAGGGCACCCGCCGCCCGCCGCCGGCGAGGTGCCGGAAGCGGGCGACGGGTGGCCCAACGAGCAGACCGTTCAGCGGGTGAACCTACTGGACGGCGACGACGCTGTAGTCCTCGTGCGCGAAGTACGGGTGGATGAAGGCGTTCTTGACCCGCGCGCTGTGGAAGTACAGGCCCTTGTCCTGAATGAGCGGCACGATCGCCGACTGCTCCATCACCTTCTTGTCCAGCTCGAACCACTTGGCGTTCGCCTCGTCGACGTCCGCCGTCTTGTTGGCGTCGTCGATGCCCTTGTTGATCTCCGGCACATTGAGGTTGGAGTAGTTCTGGTTGCCGTTCGGCTTGATCTGCTCGCCATCGAACAGCGGGCCGATGTAGGTCGACGGGCTCGGCCAGTCAGCGCACCAGCCGGCGATGCCCATGGCGTAGTTCTTGCTCGGTGTGCCGAGTTCGGTGAAGAAGACACCGGGCGCGACCTGCTTGAGCTCGACGTTCATGCCGAACGGCTTCAGCGCCGCCTGCACTGCCTGCGCGGAGGCGAGGCCCTTGCCGGCGTTGGTGGCCAGCATGAGCACCTTGCCACCGGTGTAGCCACCCTTGGTGAAGAGCTCCTTGGCCTTGGCCGCGTCGCCCGTCGGAGGTGCCGGGTAGACGTCGATCTTGTCCTGGCCGAAGGTCAACGGCAGCATCGACGTGGCAAAGTCACCGGCGGTCGGACCGCCACGTGCCGTGCGGTAGGTCTCCTTGTTGACGGCGTACTGCATCGCCTGGCGCACCTCGAGCTTGTCGAACGGCGCGACCTTGGTGTTGAGGCTCAGGTAGCGGGTGCAACCCGAGGGGACCTCATTGGTCTGGGCGAGCAGAGTCGGGTCACCCTTGATCCGGGCGATGTCCTGCGGCTCGACCGTGGTGTCGAAGGAGAAGTCCGCGTCGCCGCTCTCGACCCGGTTCGTGATGTCCGCGGTGTCAACGCCCAGGGTGATCTCGATCCGGTCCACGTAAGCCTTGCGGACCGAGTCGGTCGACTCGTCCCACTCAGGGTTACGGTCGAGGATGATCTCCTTCTCCGGCTTGTAGCTGGCGATCTTGTACGGGCCGGTGGAGGTCGGCGCGACGTTGAACTTGTCCTTGGTGTCCTTAGCTGCCTGCACCGGCGTCGTGGTGGGCAGCGCCACGATGTAGATGAAGTCGGCGTACGGGTTGGCCAGCTTGAAGCTGATCTTCTTGTCGCCCTCGACGGTGATCGACGCGAGGCCCGCAGGGTCCTTGTAGATCCCCTTGTACTCCAGTCCACCGGCGAGCGTCTGCTTCATGTACTCCGGACCACCGGAGAGCGTGTCCGATTCAAACGACCGCTCGACGCCGTACTTGATGTCCTTGGCCGTGATCGGGGAGCCGTCCTGGAACTTGACGCCGTCCTTGAGCTCGAACGTGTAGGTCAGACCGTCCTCGCTGACGGTCGGCAGCGCCTTGGCCAGGTCGGGGGTCACCTCAAGGCCGCCCTGGTCGGCGGGGCCGGCCTTGTAGGTCAGCAGCTGGCGGTTGAGGACCCGCTGCAGGGCGAAGCCCAGGGTGGAGTAGGTGCGCTGTGGGTCGAGGTAGTCAGCGTCGCCGTTGCCGACGACCTTGAGCGTGCCGCCCTTGGTGCCTTCGAGGGCGAACGTCTTCTTGCCCTTGTCACCACCGGAGCTGTTGTCGCCGCCATCGTCACCACCACAGGCGGTAGCGGCGAGAGCCAGTGTCACGATCGCTGAGGCGATTCGCAGCCCTCTATGCGTACTAGACATACGCGTTACGTCCTTTCGTGCGTCGTCTTGCAACGTCGACCAGCGAGCGCCGGTGACGGGAAAATCCGTGGTGCGACCGCGTCGGTCAACGACCGCCGCGGGGGTCGAGTGCGTCGCGCAGGCCGTCACCGAAGAGGTTGAACGCGAGCACGGTGACGAAGAGGGCGACGCCAGGAATGATCATGAAGGTCGGGTCCGCGCGATACCACGGAATGGCGTCGGAGAGCATGTTGCCCCAGGTCGGCGTAGGTGGGTTGACCCCCACACCGAGGAAGGACAGCGCGGCCTCGAAGAGGATGTTGGACGGGATGATCAGCGTCGAGTAGACGATGATCGGCGCGACCAGGTTGGGCAGGAGCTCCTTGAAGATAATGTGGCGGTCCGTGGCGCCTACGGAGCGAGCCGCCTCGACGAACTCCTTCTCGCGCAACGACAGCGTCTGTCCCCGCACGATGCGCCCGATGTACGGCCAGCTGAAGCCGCCGATCACGACCACCAGCAGGACCAGACGCGGCACCTTACGACCGAAGATCTCCGGGTCCACCGCAACGAGCGCGATCGCGAAGATCAGCAGCGGGAACGCCAGCAGGATGTCCATGAGCGACGAGATGATGCGGTCGACCTTCCCGCCGAAGTAGCCGGCGGTGACGCCGAGCACTGCCCCGATGGCGACGGCGAGCCCGGTGGCCAGGAAGGCGATCAGCAACGAGACGCGAGCACCATGCACGATCCGGCTGAAGAGGTCGCGACCGGTGCCCGGCTCCACGCCGAACCAGAAGTCGCCGTTGACCCCGCCGAAGCGACCCTTGGGCAGCCCACCAAGATTGGGGTCGATCTGGTCGGAGTAGAAGACGTTGGGCGGGTGGCCGTTGAGCTTGGTCAGCAGGCCCGCAAAGATCGCCACCAGGATGAGGAAAAGCACGACGAACGCGCCGCCGATGGCGATCTTGTCCCGCTTGAGCCGCAGCCAGGCGATCTGCCCCAGTGACCGACCCTCGATCGCCTTGACACCGGAGGCCTCAGCAATGCTCTCCGGCTCAGCGTGCTGGGCGCTCGGGTCGAGTCCGGCCGGAGCAGTCATAGGCGAGCCACCTTCACAGTCGACGGACGCTCGTGGGGGGTAGGACAGCGCGTGGGCGAGCACCGCTTTCGTCGGACCATAACCAAGGTCGGTTCGCCATGTGAACTAGCGCCACCGAGGCGGTGCGGGATCGTGACCGGATGGTTACGTCGGTCCGCGGGCGCATTTTGGGAACTCAGCGTGAGGATTTGTCCCACTTTGTCACTCCGGGTGAGTGCGAAATCGGACCAGCGCGGCAAACTCGTCGGCGTCGAGGCTCGCTCCCCCGACCAGCCCCCCGTCGACGTCGGCCATGGCCATCAGCCCGGCGGCGTTCGCGGCTTTCATCGAGCCGCCGTAGAGGAGCCGCATTCCGGCGGCGACGGCAGGCGAGTAGAGCTCGCCCAGCCGGATCCGCAGGGCCGAACACACCTCCTGGGCGTCTTCTGGAGTGGCGACCTCGCCGGTGCCGATGGCCCACACCGGCTCATAGGCGACGACGACTCCACTCGCCTGGTCGGCGCTCACGCCCGCCAACGCGCCGTCGAGCTGACCGAGGCAGTGCGGGACGTGCTCGCCGGCCCGGCGGACGTCGAGACCTTCGCCGACACACACGATGGGCACGATGCCGTGGGTGAGGGCGGCCACGGTCTTCGCATTGACGACGGCGTCGTCCTCATGGTGGTACTGCCGACGCTCGGAGTGACCGACGACGACGTACGAGCAGCCGAGCTTGGCGAGCATGACGCCGCTGATGTCGCCCGTGTAGGCGCCCGCGTCGTACGGCGAAAGGTCCTGTGCCCCATAGGCCAGGAGCAGTTTGTCGCCGTCCACCAGCGTCTGGACGCTGCGCAAGTCGGTGAAGGGCGGCAAGACGACGACGTCGACGGCATCGAAGTCGGCCGGGTCGAGGGCGAAGGCGAGCTTCTGGACGAGCTGGATGGCCTCGAGGTGGTGCAGGTTCATCTTCCAGTTGCCGGCCATCAGCGGCTTGCGTGCGGGTGCGGCCATGTCGGTCAGTCCTTCTCGAGGGCGGCGACCCCGGGCAGTGTCCTGCCCTCGAGGTACTCCAGCGACGCGCCGCCGCCGGTGGAGATGTGGCTGAAGCGCTCGGCGAGGCCGAACTGCCGGACCGCTGCCGCCGAGTCGCCGCCGCCTACCACCGTGAGCCCCGGATTGGCCGCGACGGCTTCAGCGACGCCGACCGTGCCGGCTGCGAACGGCGGCAGCTCGAAGACGCCCATCGGGCCGTTCCAGAAGACGGTCTGCGCGTCGGCGAGCCCGGCGGCGAACCGGCGTACCGAATCCGGGCCGATGTCGAGACCTTTCCAGCCGTCTGGGATGGCCTCAGCGGCGACCACCTGGGTCTGTGCGGCGGCACTGAACTCCTGCGCGCATACGACGTCCGTGGGCAGCAGCACCTCGACGCCACGTTCCTCGGCCAGCCGCAGCATCTCCCGGACCGCATCGAGCTGGTCAGCCTGGAGGAGTGAGTCCCCGACGGAATGTCCCTGGGCGGCCAGAAAGGTGAAGCACATCCCACCACCGATCAGCAGCCGGTCTACGACGCCGAGCAGGTGGGTGATGACCGCGAGCTTGTCACTGACCTTGGAGCCACCGAGCACCACCACGTACGGTCGCTGCGGGTCGGCGCTGAGGCGCCGCAGGACGTCGAGCTCCTTCTGCACCAGGTAGCCGGCCGCGTGCTCGATTAGCCCCGGGACGCCGGCCACGCTGGCGTGGGCGCGGTGCAAAGCGCCGAAGCCGTCGCCGACATAGCAGTCACCCAGGGCGGCGAGCGCTGCGGTGAAGGCGTCGTCGCCCAGCTCCTCGCCGGGCTCGAAGCGGAGGTTCTCGAGTAGGGCGACCCCCCCGTCGTTGAGGCCGGAGACGATCGAGTGCGCTGACTCCCCGACGACGTCCCCGGCGAAGGACACCGGCCTCCCGAGCAGCTCGGCGAGACGGACTGCCACCGGGTCCAGGGAGTACTTCTCCACCACGCGTCCCGCGGGGCGACCGAGGTGGCTCATCACGACCGCCCGGCCGCCACGGTCAAGCACCGATCGGATGGTGGGCACCGAGGCGCGGATGCGACCGTCATCGACTATCGTCCGGACGTCGAGCGGCACGTTGAGGTCGCACCGGATGAGCACCCGTCGGCCGGCGACCTCGAGGTCATCGACGCAGCGCATGGCTAGAGGTTGCGGCCGACGAGCACTGCCAGGTCCGCGAGGCGGTTGGAGTAGCCCCACTCGTTGTCGTACCAGCCGACCACCTTGACCTGGTCGTCCTGCGCCATGGTCAGCAGGGAGTCGAATGTGCAGCTCGCTGGTGAGGTGACGATGTCCGAGGACACGATCGGGTCATCGGTGTAGACGAGGATGTCCTTCAGGCCAGCATCCGCGGCGGTCCGGAAAGCCTCGTTGACCTCGTCCCTGGTGACCGACCTCGACAAGGTGAGCACGAGGTCGGTGACCGACCCGGTCGGAATCGGCACGCGCAGGGCGATGCCGTCCAGCTTGCCCTTCAGCTCGGGCAGCACGAGTGCGGTCGCTTTCGCCGCCCCGGTGCTCGTCGGGACGATGTTGAGGCCTGCTGCGCGGGCTCGGCGCAGGTCCGAGTGGACGTTGTCCTGCAGGTTCTGGTCCGCGGTGTAGGCGTGGATCGTCGTCATCAGGCCACGCTCGATGCCGAACGAGTCATGGAGCACCTTGGCCATCGGCGCAACGCAGTTGGTGGTGCACGAGGCGTTGGACAGGACGACCTGGCTGCCGTCGTACTTGTCGTCGTTGACCCCCATCACGATGGTGAGGTCCTCGCCACTCGCCGGCGCAGAGATGATGACCTTCTTGGCACCGCCGGAGTCGACGTGCTTGCGGGCGTCATCGGCTTTGGTGAAGAAGCCGGTGGACTCGACCACGACGTCCACGCCGGCGTCGCCCCACTTGATAGCCGCGGGGTCGCGCTCCGCGAAGCCGGTCAGGACCTTGCCGTCCACAGCGATCGCCGGGCCGTCCACCTCGACGGTCCCGGGGAAGCGCCCGAGCACGCTGTCGTACTTGAGCAGATGGGCCATCGTCTTGACGTCGCCGAGGTCGTTGTAGGCAACGATCTCGACATCCTGGCCGCCGGCGCGTACTGCGCGGAAGAAGTTGCGGCCAATGCGGCCGAACCCGTTGACACCTACGCGGACAGTCACCGATGGATCCCCTTGCTGGTCGCGGATGGGTGGGCAGGGACGCTACTAGCCGTCGGCAAGCCCAGGCGAATCACCGTCGCCGTCGTCGGGCTGCCCGGTCGAGCCGGGCGAGCGCTTCTCGGCCATCGCCAGCAGCCGCCTGATCCGGCCGGCGACGGCATCCTTGGTCAGCGGTGGGTCAGCCAGGGTGCCCAGTTCCTCCAGGCTCGCTTGACCGTGCTTGAGGCGTAGCCGGCCGGCCTCGAGTAGATGCTCGGGCGCGTCCTCGCCGAGCACGTCAAGTGCCGCAGCGACCCGCTCAGCAGCTGCCACCGCGGCTCGCGCCGACCGACGCAGGTTCGCGTCGTCGAAGTTGGCCAGGCGGTTGGCGGTGGCGCGCACCTCGCGTCGCATCCGGCGCTCCTCCCAGGCAAGGACGCCCTGGTGGGCGCCAAGCTTGGTGAGCAGCGCACCGATAGCGTCACCGTCTCGGACCACAACCCGGTCGATGCCGCGGACCTCTCTGGCCTTGGCCGGTACGCCGAGTCGTCGAGCCGCCCCCACCAGGGCAAGCGCGGCCTCCGGACCAGGGCAGGTCACCTCGAGACTGCAAGACCGTCCAGGCTCGGTCAGCGACCCGTGCACCAGGAAAGCGCCCCTCCAGGCACCTGCCGCATCACAGACGGCGCCGCTGACGACGGCCGGCGGCAACCCGCGCACCGGCCGGCCGCTCACGTCGATCAGTCCGGTGGACCGGGCGAGCGACTCGCCGTCCTTGACCACGGATACGACGTAACGAGTCGAGCGCCGGAGCCCGCCGGCCTGGAGGACCTTGAGCTCGGCAGAGTGCCCGTAGATCTCGACGACGCTGTTGTAGAGCCGCCGCGCGGCTGCCCCGGTGTCGAGCTCGGCCTCCACGACGATCCGTCCGCCCACGATGTGCAGGGCGTTGGCGAACCGCAGCAGCGTCGCCATCTCGGCCTTCCGGCAACACGGCTTGATGACCGGGACGTGGGCAATCTCATCCTTGATCCCCGCCGTCATCGCCACGCCTGATCCTCCCCGGCCGCTTGGCAGCCCTGTGCCATCACGTTCACGTAGGCCGCCGCAAGTCGCGCCGGTTCGTGTCGTGCAGACGAATCATCTGCGGCCACTGGAGCGAAGCACACCTCCGCACCAAGAGCGGCCGCGGCGTCCATCAGACCACCCCGGTCAAGCACCGACTCGTCGGCGACCACGTGATCGACGTGCAGATCGGGCGCGTGGGAAGCCAGGGCGTCCAGGTGGGCCTCGGGCGAGTAGCCAGATGTCTCGCCGGCCTGCGGGACCAAGTTGAGTGCGACGATGCGCCGAGCGTGGGTCTTGAGCAGCGCATCCCGCATCTCGGGAACCAACAGGTGCGGGATGACCGACGTGAAGAGCGAGCCCGGGCCGAGCACCACCCAGTCGGCGGCAAGAACCGCATCGACCGCCTCCGGGCACGCCGGTGGCGCTGCCGGCTCGAGCCGCACTGCGACGACTCGGCCCCTGGTGGTCGCCACTGCGACCTGCCCCCGCACCTCGTCGATGCGCGGCGGCGGACCGACCGACGTGACGACCTCGGCAACGATCTCGAGATCTGCAGTCGACAGGGGCAGCACCCGGCCCCGGACGCCGAGCAGGCTCCCGGCTAGGTCGAGCGCCCGCACCGGGGACCCCGAGAGCTGGCTCAGTCCGGTGAGCACTAGGTTGCCGAGCGCATGCCCTCCCAGCGGTCCGTCGCCAGGAAACCGATAGTGGAACGCCGTGGCCCACTCCGCCGCTTCGGCGGAGTCGTCGGCAAGCGCCACGAGGGCCATGCGCAAGTCGCCGGGCGGTAGCGCGTGCAGCTCGTCGCGGAGTCGGCCGGACGACCCACCGTCATCGGCCACCGTCACGACCGCGGTGAGGTGGTCGGTCAGCTGCCGCAGCGCCATGAGGCTGGCGGCAAGACCGTGGCCACCGCCCAACGCCACGACGCGCGGACCATCGCGATCCGCGACGGGTCGACCCACTACTCGCGCCCTAGGTCTCGATGCACCGCGGTGGCGTCGGCGATCGGTGCGAGCCGGACGGCGATCTCCTCCGCCATCACAACACTGCGGTGCTTGCCTCCGGTGCAGCCCACGGCGATCGTCACGTAACGCTTGCCCTCACGCAGATACCCTTCCGCGAGCAGGTTCAGGACCGACTGGTATCGGTCCAGGAACTCCACCGCACCTGGCTGCGCGAGCACGAAATCCTTGATCAGCTGATCTTTCCCGGTGAAGGGGCGTAGGTCCGGCCGCCAGTGCGGGTTGGGCAAGAACCGGCAGTCGACCACGAGGTCGGCGTCGACCGGCAGGCCGTACTTGTACCCGAAGGAGACGACGGTCGCGCGCAGGCGCCGATCGCTCATCTCGCTGAGTGCGGACCCGACCTTCTCCCGAAGCTCGTGGACGTTGAGGCCAGAGGTGTCAATGACCAGGTCGGCATCCCCGCGCAGCTCCTGCAACATCTCCCGCTCACGCGTGATGCCGTCGATGAGTCGCCCGTCCCCCTGCAGCGGGTGAGGACGACGCACGTGTTCGAAGCGGCGTACGAGCGCGTCGTCAGATGCTTCGAGGAAGACGACCCGCCTGGTGATCGACTTCGCGTCGAGATCGTCGAGCCCGGCTCGTAGGTCGGAGAAGAACGCGCGGCCGCGTACGTCGACCACAACCGCAAGTCGTGGCACCGCGCCTTGCGATCGGCTGACGAGCTCGACCATGGTCACGAGCAGGGCCGGTGGGAGGTTGTCTACTACAAACCAGCCCAGGTCCTCGAGGCACTTGGCCGCCTCACTACGACCAGCGCCGGACAGCCCGGAGATGATGGTGAGGTCGAGCACCGCGGGTGCCTCGGTGCCGCTCATCTATCACCTCCTGGTTGTCGCGGGGCAGTGTAGAGAGCCACCCCGTCGTCGAGGATCTCGCCGGTCGTCGGGTCGATGCTCGGGTTGGGAGTCACCCCCGCCAGAGCCGCTACCACGGCCTGCGCGGTCTTGTGACCGATGCCGGACACGGTGGCGATCTCATCGGCCGACGCGGATCGCAGTCGCTTCACCGATCCGAACTTGGCGACCAGCGCTTTCCGTCGCGTCTCCCCCAGTCCGGGAATGTCGTCCAGGGCGCTGGCCGTCATCGCCTTGCCACGCTTTTGGCGGTGGTAGGCAATCGCGAATCGGTGGGCCTCGTCGCGCACCCGCTGCAGGAGGTAAAGCCCTTCGCTGGCCCGCGGCAAGATCACCGGAGCATCCCGGTCGGGCAGCCAGACCTCCTCAAGCCGTTTGGCGAGACCGCACAACGCGATGGCGCCTGACCCATTCTCGGCCATCGCCCGAGCAGCGGCGGCGACCTGGGGTGGCCCGCCGTCGACGACCACGAGCTGTGGCGGGTACGCGAACCGCCGCGGCTTGCCGGTCTCGGGATCGGTCGCGGCAGCCGGCTGGGCGAGGTCCGCTCGCTCGTCGGCGTATCGCGCGAACCGGCGGCTGAGGACCTCGTACACCGACCCCACGTCGTCCTGCCCGTCGACGGTGCGTACGGCGAAGCGGCGGTACTCCGCCTTGCGGGCAAGCCCGTCCTCGAAGACCACCATGGAGGCCACGACGCTGGTGCCTTGCAGGTTGGACACGTCGTAACACTCGATCCGCAGGGGCGAGTCGGTCATCCCCAGTGCATCGCGGATCTCACCGAGCGCCACGCTCCGCGCGGACAGGTCGGAGCCGCGTCGCATCTTGTGGAGGACGAAGGCCTGCTTGGCATTGGCAGCCACGGTCTCGTGGAGCGCCTTCTTGTCTCCGCGCTCCGGAACTTTGATGACGACGCGCGTGCCGCGCAGCACGCAGAGCCACTCCTGCAGGGTCTCTACGTCGGTCGGCAGTGTCGGGACAAGCACCTCCCGGGGCACGTCCTCCGGTAGCGCCCCGCCGTACATCTGCTCAAGGAAGCTGGCCACGAGGTCCGACGGTGAGAGGTCCTCGACCTTGTCGACCACCCACCCGCGCTGGCCGCGGACCCGGCCATCTCGTACGTAGAAGACCTGGATCGACGCTTCGAGACCGTCCTCGCTCATCGCGACGACGTCGGCATCGGTGCCCGCCGGGAGTACCACCGCCTGCTTCTCCATCGCCCGCCGAAGCGCTCCGAGGTCGTCGCGCAGCCGCGCCGCTCGCTCGTACTCCATGTCTGCTGCCGCGGCCGTCATTTCCTTCTCGAGGCGGCGGATGTGCTCGGCCGTACCGCCCGCGAGGAACGTGCAGAGGTCCTCAGCGATCCTCCGGTGCTCCTCGGCAGAGACTCGACCGACGCAGGGAGCGGCGCACTTGTCGATGTAGGCGAGCAGGCAAGGACGGTCGACCTGGCGAGCGCGGTTGAAGACACCTTGCGAGCAGGTGCGCATCGGAAACACCCGGAGCAGCAGGTCGAGCGTCTCGCGGATCGCCCATGCATGGGCGTAGGGGCCGAAGTAGCGGACTCCTTTCTTGCGAGGACCACGCATGACCATCGCACGCGGAAAGCTCTCTCCGAACGTGACAGCCAGGCTCGGGTAGCTCTTGTCATCGCGGTAGCGCACGTTGAAGCGCGGGTCGAACTCCTTGATCCAGGAGTACTCCAGCTGGAGCGCCTCGACCTCGGTGGCCGCGACCGTCCATTCGACCGACGCACCGGCCTCGACCATCGCGCGGGTGCGCTGATGCAGGTTGCGAGCGTCCTGGAAGTACGACGACAGCCGGCTGCGCAGGCTCTTGGCCTTGCCGACGTAGATGACCCGGCCGTCGCGGTCGCGGAATCGATAGACCCCGGGCGAATCAGGGATGGTGCCCGGCGCCGGGCGGTAGGCGGGCGGGTCTGCCATACGAGCAGTCTAAGGACGAGCCGCGACACCCGACGCGCTGCAACTTTCATCGCCAGAAATTGGGTTCCGTGGTGCTGATCGTGTCACTCTCTCAGGCAGCCCGTTTCCAGACAGCCGAGGGGGCACCTGGTGGCTTTGCCCACCGTCACGGCCGAAGTGGTGGTCGCCGACGGCCACGCCACCGGCCGGCAGCACAGCACTTCGTTGCGTTTGTCCTGGTACGCCGGCGACCCGCTCGCGGTGCACCTGCTCCTCATGGCGCAGCCCGACCACCCGTCGCTCCCCCGAGGACGCTGGACCCTGCTCCGCGACTTCCTCCGATACGCCCTGACGCATCCCACGGGCGACGGCGATGTCCGAGCCCGGCCCGACTCCGACCGGTTGTGGGTCGTGCTCGACCTGCTGCGGGATGGCCGGACGACCACGGTGCGAGTGCCGGCCGCGTTGGTCGAGCGCTTCCTCGACGCCACGGAGAGACTCGTCCCGGCCGGCGAAGAACGCAGCGGCGAAGCACTCGACGAGCTGCTCGCCCGCCTCGCTACCGCCTGACCGGGCCCTCGACACTTACGAACGGGCTGCGACGGCGCGCTTTGTCCCGGGTGCTTTCGCCGCGGGCTTCGCGGCTCGCTTGACTGGCGTACGGCGCACGGCAGTGGCACTGCCGACCTTGCTGAGAACGTCTCGCAGGAACATGCCGGTGTGGCTGTCCGGCACCCCCGCGACATGCTCGGGAGCACCTTCCGCGATGACCAGCCCACCACCCGACCCGCCTTCGGGACCCATGTCGACGATCCAGTCGGCGGTCTTGATGACGTCGAGATTGTGCTCGATCACGATGACGGTGTTGCCGCCGTCGACAAGGCGGCCGAGGACGCCGAGCAGCTTGCGGATGTCCTCGAAATGTAGGCCGGTCGTCGGCTCGTCGAGAATGTAGACGGTGCGGCCGGTCGAGCGCTTCTGCAGCTCCGACGAGAGCTTGACCCGCTGTGCCTCACCTCCGGACAGGGTCGGTGCAGGCTGGCCGAGGCGGACGTAGCCGAGGCCGACCTCGTCGAGTGTCCTCAGGTGTCGGGCGATCGCCGGCACCGCCTCGAAGAAGTGCAGCGCCTCCTCGATCGGCATGTCGAGGACCTCGCTGATCGACTTGCCCTTGAAGTGCACCTCGAGCGTCTCGCGGTTGTAGCGCGCTCCGTGACAGACCTCGCACGGCACGTAGACATCGGGCAGGAAGTTCATCTCGATCTTGAGAGTGCCGTCCCCTTTGCACGCCTCGCAACGCCCACCTTTGACGTTGAAGGAGAACCTGCCAGGGAGGTAACCGCGCACCTTCGCTTCGGTGGTCTCCGCAAAGAGCTTGCGCATGTGGTCGAACACACCGGTGTACGTCGCCGGGTTGGACCTCGGCGTGCGTCCGATCGGGCTCTGGTCGACCCCGACGACCTTGTCGACGTGCTCCAGACCGGTCACCTTCGTGTGCCGGCCGGGCACGATCCGGGCGCCGTTGAGCTTGTTCGCGAGCACCGCGTGCAGGATGTCGTTGACCAACGTGCTCTTACCGCTGCCGCTCACCCCGGTCACGGCGACGAGGCAGCCGAGCGGGAAGCCGACCGACACGTCGCGCAGGTTGTGCTCGCGCGCGCCTTGCACGGTGAGCTGGCGCTCCGTCGGCTGCCGACGCACCGCGGGTACGTCGATGACGCGTCGACCGGAAAGGTAGGCCCCGGTGACCGACTCCGCACAGGAGAGCAGCCCCGCACGAGGGCCTGAGTAGACGATCTGTCCACCGTGCTCACCCGCGCCGGGGCCGATGTCGACGACCCAGTCGGCATGCAGGATCGTGTCCTCGTCGTGCTCGACGACGATCAGCGTGTTGCCGAGGTTGCGCAACCGCTCGAGGGTCTCGATGAGCCGGCGGTTGTCTCGCTGGTGCAAGCCGATGGACGGCTCGTCGAGAACGTAGAGGACACCGACCAGCCCCGAGCCGATCTGTGTCGCCAGGCGGATGCGTTGCGCTTCCCCACCGGCAAGGGTCCCGGCGGCGCGGTCGAGCGAGAGGTAGTCCAGCCCGACGTCGAGCAGGAAGCCGAGGCGCGCGTTGACTTCCTTGAGCACCCGCTCGGCGATCATCGCCTCGCGTTCAGAGAGCTCGAGGGAGAGCAAGAACTTCGCGCAGTCGGCGATGCACAGCCCCGCGATCTCGGCGATGGTCTTGTCGCCGAGGGTCACCGCGAGGGACTCCGGCTTGAGGCGTGCTCCGTGGCAGGTCGCGCACGGAACCTCCCGCATGTAGCCCTCGTAGCGGTCCCGGCTCGTGTCCGTCTCAGCCTCGGCGTGGCGGCGCTCGAGGAAGGGGATGACGCCTTCGAAGGCTGTGTAGTACGAACGCACGCGGCCGTACCGGTTGCGGTACTTCACGTGGACCTGGGTGTCGCCGCAGCCCTCGAGCACAGCCTTCTGTGCCTTGGCCGGGAGCTTGCGCCAGGGAGTCTTCATCGAGAAGCCGTAGGCGTCGGCGAGCGCCTCGAGCAGTCGGCCGAAGTACTCGATGTGGTGTCCGCTCGACCACGGCCCGATCGCGCCCTCGGCGAGTGACGCGTCAGGGTCGAGGATGACGAGCTCCGGGTCGACCTTCTTCTTGGTCCCGAGACCCACGCAGGTCGGGCAAGCGCCGTACGGCGAGTTGAACGAGAAGGACCGTGGCTCGAGCTCGCCGAACGACAGGTCGCAGAACAGGCAGGCCAGGTGCTCGCTGAACGTGCGCTCGCGCTCGGGTGAGTCCTCCGCGACATCGACGAACTCCAGGGTGACGTAGCCCTCACCGAGACCAAGGGCGGTCTCCACCGAGTCGGTCAGCCGACGCTTCGCCGACGCCTTGACCGCGAGGCGGTCGATGACGGCGTCAATGGTGTGCTTCTCGTACTTCTTCAGCTTCGGCGGCTCGGCCAGCGCGACGACGACGCCGTCAACCCGGGCCCGGCTGTAGCCCTTGGTCAGCAGCTCGGTGAAGAGCTCGGCGTACTCCCCCTTGCGACTGCGGACGACCGGGGCGAGCACCTGGAATCGCGTGCCCTCTGGCATCTCGAGGAGGCGGTCGACGATCTGCTGCGGGGTCTGCCGGGCGACGGGGCGCGCGCATTGCGGGCAGTGCGGCCGACCGGCGCGGGCGAAGAGCAGTCGGAGGTAGTCGTAGACCTCCGTGATCGTGCCCACGGTCGAGCGGGGGTTGCGGTTGGTCGACTTCTGGTCGATCGAGACCGCCGGGGACAGGCCCTCGATGAAGTCGACGTCGGGCTTGTCCAGCTGGCCGAGGAACTGTCGAGCATACGCGCTCAGCGACTCGACGTACCGGCGCTGACCCTCCGCGAAGATCGTGTCGAAGGCCAGCGACGACTTGCCCGACCCGGACAGCCCGGTGAAGACGACGATGGCATCGCGAGGCAGGTCCAGCGAGACGTTGCGAAGGTTGTGCTCGCGCGCTCCGCGCACGACGAGACGGTCGGCCATGGATGCCAGAAGTCCTTTGAGCAGGGGGCTGCCCCGGCCAGAGCTGGCCGGTGCATCGAGAATAACCAGGGGGTGTGACAGTTCTTCCCGGAGTACGGCGATCGCTCCCGCAGGACACCCCCGGGAGTTGTGCGGCGAGGCCACGACGGAGCCGATAGAGTCGCCCGTGCGTCGTACCTGATGCACCTGGAGACTCGCCTACCGAAAGGGCCGACCCGAGCCATGGGCCTCGCGCCGAGCACCCGCACCCGAATCGCCGCCGCTGCGCTCGCGCTGCCGCTCGTCGGCGCGTCAGTGGTGCTTCTCACCGTCTCCGCCCAGGCCCAGACAGCCTCTGGCGTGGTCGCTACCCCAGCCAACAAGTTCAACCCCGAGTCACTCACGGTCCCAGCCGGGACGACGGTCACCTGGACCAATGAAGGCGGCTTCCACTCTGTCGTCGGCGGTGACAGCACCGAGGACCCGGCCTCTCCGATCGGCAACAATCCGCTGCCGGACGCGAGCGCCAAGGTCGAGGTCACCTTCGACAAGCCAGGCACCTACAAATACTTCTGCGAACCGCACGTATCGCTGGGCATGAAGGGGGAGATCGTCGTGACGGCCGCGGCCGGCGGCGCTGCCCCGGCCCCCAGTGGACCGACCACTGCTCCCAGCGCCCCCGCCGGCGGCTCCGGCGCTCCGCGCCCGGATGCCAACCCCTCGGACGCCGATCCGGCGCAGGTCGACCCTGGCGTCGTGGAGGCCAGCAAGAGCGACGGACCGGGTGGCAGCGAGGAGGAGGGGTCCTCCGACATCCCCGGTTCGACGGCTGAGGACAACGCCGCGCTGAAGGAGATCGAGGAGCAGCGGGCTGCCGATGAAGGCAAGCTCGGCGGGTTCAACGCACTGCTGGCTGCGTCCACCGCAGCCCTGCTTGCGCTGTGCGTGGCGGTTTTCGCATCGACTCGCCCGCGGCGTTCCGCCAAGTGAGCCTGGGCGGTTACACCGGCGACGTCGTCGCCGGCGGGCCGCCGGACGTGCGGGAATTGCCGGGCTTACGGGTCACCAAGCTCGCGGTCGGTGACTTCGACAACAACATCTACCTCCTGCGATGCACGGAGACCGCCGAAACCGTCCTCGTCGACGGCGCGGTGGACGCCGACCGAATCCTGTCCTTCCTCGACGGCGGACGGCTGACCACTGTCGTGCAAACGCACGGTCACTGGGACCACACCCGGGCGATCAACGACGTGCTCGCGGCGACCGGCGCACGGCTGGTCTGCCATGAGGACGAGGTGCCGATGATGCCCGAGGGGGCGTCGCCGGAGCCGGTTTCCGACGGCGTACGGATCGCCGTGGGCGCGACATCGGTTCGCGGAATACACCTCTGCGGCCACACCCCAGGGGGGCTCGCCCTGCTCTACGACGCCGAGGGCGCCTTAGGTGACTCCCCCCACCTGTTCGCAGGTGACTGCCTCTTCCCGGGTGGACCTGGCAACACCGAGAAGGATTCGGCGCGATTCACTCGGCTGATGGACGACCTGGAGTCAAAGGTGTTCGGCGCGCTTCCCGACGCCACGTGGGTCTATCCCGGTCACGGCAAGGACACGACGCTCGGCGCCGAGCGCCCGTCGATCCCGGAGTGGCGCGCCCGCGGCTGGTGAAGTCAGCACCAGCGCACCCCGGCGCTCTGCAATGAGAGCATCCATGGCGGAGGTGCTGTGGAGACGCTTGTTCTGGTCCTGACGGACGTTCAGGGCAGCACGCGGTTGTGGCAGGACGAGCCAGTGGCGATGGATGCCGCGATGGCCCGTCACCACACGATCGTTCATGGCGCAGTTGCGGCGCACGGCGGTTTCCGTCCGGTGGACCAGGGTGAGGGCGACGCGGTGTTCGCGGCGTTCCGGTCTCCCACCGAGGCTGTCACTGCGGTCGCGCAGGTCCAGCGCGAGCTAACTGCAGAGGTCTGGCCAACATCGGTCCCGCTCACAGTACGGATCGGGGTGCATCTCGGTGAGGTGACCCAGCGGGACGGCAACCTGTTCGGCGACCCGGTCAACCGCTGTGCCCGGCTGCGCGGGCTAGGGGCTGGTGGTCAGTCGCTGCTGAGCGCGCCGGTGTACGAGCTGGTGCGGGACAAGCTGCCGGCCGGTGTGTCAGTGCGTGACCTGGGTGAGCATCGGATGAAGGACCTGGTGCGCCCGGAGCACGTGTGGCAGCTCGACCTCGACGGACTCCCGGCGGACTTCCCGCCCTTGTCCAGCTTGGACCGGGTGCTGCACAACCTGCCGGTGCAGCGCTCGCCGCTCATCGGCCGCGACGAGGAGCTGGCGCGGACGGTGGCGGCGGTGCGCGAGCACCGGCTGGTGACGCTGACCGGGTTCGGCGGGATGGGCAAGACCCGGCTGGCCCTGCAGGTCGCTGCCGAACTCGCCGACGGCGACGGCGACGGCGTGTGGTTCGTGGACCTGGCCGGCATCACCGACCCGGCCGCCGTGCCTGGAGCCGTCGCTCGAGCGATGGGCATC
>JBKJUS010000205.1:0-60452 GCA_046590575.1 Mycobacteriales bacterium
CGGGCGGTCCACATGCGGGCGGAGCGTGCCCAACGCCCGGGCGACCCGCCCCGCGGTCTCGACCGACAGCACCCCTGACCGCAACGCCCCTGCCACGCCCGGCAGCACGGCGAGCCGGCGGGCCAACGCCACCTCGCTGCGACCCAGGCTGGTCCGCTGCGCCGCTACCCAGCCACCCGCGGACCCCGCACCCGCCAACACGTACAGCTGGCGGGTGTCGACGTCGGCGAGGCGGTCGAGCAGCGCCCCACGCAGCCGCTCCACCGCCACCAGCAGCACCGCCGCGTCAGCCAGCGCCACCGGCCCGGGCAGCGACGAGGGCGACTGCCCGACGACGGCGTCGACCGCCGCCACCAGCCCGGCCACCGGCGGGGACAGAGACCCGCGCCCGTCCGGCCCCGCGCTGACGTCGGAGGGCAGGCGCTGACCGGGGGTGCGCCCCTGATCTGTTTCCATGGTCTCGAACATGTGTTCGACTATGCCGCAGGAAACGGTGGGACGCAACAGGTCGCAGAGAATGTGGATAAGAATTTCTGGGCGAATGCGCCGGGTTTGTTGATGTGGGACGTCGTCGTTCGTGGGTAAGGGGAGGGTTCGGTACGGTGCCGCCCCGCTACGTGAGGAGATCCCATGACGCAGTACCTGCTGGCAGTGCACATGGTGGAGGGCGAGGCCGCTCCGTCGACCGAGGAGATGGAGCAGGCGTACAAGGCAGTTGATGTCTTCAACGCCGAGCTCAAGGACACCGGGGTGTGGGTGTTCGCCGGTGGGCTCCAACCGCCGGACACCGCGAATGTCGTGCGAGTCGAGGACGGTGAGACCCTGCCCACCGACGGCCCGTTCGCGGCGGGCAAGGTGCAGCTCGGCGGGTTCTGGGTCATCGAAGCCCCTGACCGTGACGCGGCGCTGGCGCTGGCAGCCAAGGGCTCGCTGGCATGCGGACGGCCCGTCGAGGTCCGGCCATTTCAGGAGGACTGATAACGCGGACCACCAAGGTCAGCGGTTGATCACATCCCGCAGGTCGATCACCGTGCCGGGGAGCAGCGCCAAGGCGACGGCGGCGAGAGCCAAACGACCGCCGATGAACACGCCACGACTGCGGGCAATGCGGGTGGCCGCGTCGACCCTCGACGCGGTCAGGGCGAGCGCCAGCCCCACGCCGATAGGGACGAGCAGGAAAAACCCGGGGATGAGCAAGAGCACAGGCAGCACCAGGGGCGCCACAGCGCGGACGCGGCCGGCCCGGCCTGGGACCTTCGACGGCAACGTAGCGCTGTAGCGGTTGGCGAGGGCGACGATGGCCATGCCGTGAAGGACCGCTGCGAGGCTGAACGTGGCGACCGCGAGCCAGCCCGGACCGACGATGTCGAAGTCAGGATTGTCCGGACGTAGGGGATCGATCCGAGTGGCTGCCACCACGAGGTGGAGGGCGCCGAAGGCGATGCCGCCGGCACGACCGGACGGCAGCCAGCGGCGTACGAGGAGGTAAAGACCGCCGCTCAGCAGACCGGGCAGGAGGCCGCCGAAGATATACAGACCGAGCGTGCCGTCGAAGTCGATGTTGCCGACCACTTCGTCTGCCTCGGTGAGTCTGCCCTGGGCGCTGTCGTCAGCCGTGGCCGCCAACAGCCGCATGATCAGGCGCATCGCCGGGCCGGTCACGAGTGCTCCGGTCCAGAAGCCTGCGACGAGGGCGACCGCGACGCCTCGCAGGTAGCGGAGCGCGGCTGCCCGAAGTGGTCGAGGAGGGGGGTCCACCGGAGAATGCTCGGGGTGATCCCGGCCCTCAGTCGGCGTGCGCTCCCATGTTTGATAGCGCACACCGCCCCACCAGAGCGTGAGCACGACGCCGATCAGCAAGAACGCACCGAGCACGGCCATCAGGATCATGCGGCCATTGTGTCCGCGGCTGGCGTTGACCGGAAGCCTATGGCTCGCCCACTGACAAGATGGCTTCGATGACTTCTGGAGGACCGATGGACCAGCCCGAGTCGGACGTCGCTGGCCGTACGCCGGCGCAGTCGCGCATCAGCATCACTCGGCTGATGTCAGCCGGAGACGCCAACTTGCACGGGAACATCCACGGCGGCGTGATTATGAAGCTGGTCGATGACGCGGCCGGCATCGTCGCGTCCCGCCACTCGGGCGGTCGCGCGGTCACCGTGTCGATGGACGAGATGGTCTTCCTCGTTCCGGTACACGTCGGTGACCTCGTCTATGCACACGCGCAGGTCAACTGGGCGGGCCGTACATCCATGGAGATCGGCGTGCGGGTCGAAGCGGAGCGGTGGGACGAGATCGGGGACCGCGTGCACTCCAGCAGCGCCTATCTCGCCTACGTCGGGCTCGACGAGCACGGCAAGCCACGGTCGGTGCCGAGCGTCGAGGCCGAGGACGACACCGAGCGCCGTCGTTACCGCGAGGCGGAGATCCGCCGAGAGGCCCGCCTCGCGCGCCGCGCTGCGATCCTGGCGGCGCGGGAGGCCTAGCGTCACCGCCAGCAGGAATCCGCGTTAGGCCTGCCGAATGACTTGGTGCACGCCACGACGAGGAGGACTCCCATGAAGCGCACGATCGCATCCGCTCTGGCAGTAGCCGCTGGCCTGACCGCGATCGGCGGCGTGGCCGAGGCAAAGCACAAGAAGCCGATCACCAAGTCCTACACGGCCACCGCGTCGAACCCGGACCCGACCAACTATGCCGGCGGTTCGGTGTGTCGCCAGAACGTGCCCGGCAGCGCACATATCGAGAAGTTCACCGCTCCCGAGGCGGGCACCCTGAAGGCCGAGATAGGCGACTTCCAGGGCGACTGGGACATGCTGCTCACCGACGACAAGGGCCGTGAGCTGTCCAACTCCGGGGGCAGCGAGCTCACGGACGGCAAGGAGAAGATGACCTACAAGGTCAAGAAGGCCGGCACCCTCAACATCATCGCCTGCAACTGGGCGGGCGGCCCGACCGCCAAGGCAAAGTACGAGTTCACCTACAAGTAAGCCGCCGCGCTCACGACGGGCCGGCCCGCCCCCAGCGGTGGCCGGTCCGTTGTGCTGTTCGGACGATGTCTCGTCAGCTCACGCCGGCGGCGACGGTCAGCCGCGGCTCGGTCAGCTGCTGCACGTCGTCGGCGCTGACCCCGGGTGCGCACTCGGCGAGCACCAGACCGTCGGGCGTCACGTCGATGACGGCGAGGTCGGTGATGATCCGGTGCACGACCCGGCGACCGGTGTACGGCAGAGAACACTCGTTGACGATCTTGGGGGAGCCGTCCTTCGCCGCGTGTTCCATCATCACGATGACCTTCTTCGCGCCGTGCACCAGATCCATCGCGCCACCCATCCCCTTGACCATCTTGCCGGGGATCATCCAGTTGGCCAGGTCGCCTTCTTGTGACACCTGCATCGCGCCGAGTACTGCGATGTCGACGTGGCCGCCGCGGATCATCGAGAATGACGTAGCGCTGTCGAAGAAGGACGCGCCTGGCTGGACCGTGACGGTCTCCTTGCCGGCGTTGATGAGGTCCGGATCCTCAGTTCCGGCGATCGGGTACGGACCGACACCGAGGATGCCGTTCTCGCTCTGCAGGACGACGTGGACACCGTCGGGGATGAAGTTTGGCACCAGCGTCGGCATGCCGATCCCGAGGTTGACGTACTGCCCATCCTCGAGCTCGCGCGCGACGCGCGCCGCCAACTCCTCGCGACTAAGCGCCATCGGTCGTCCTCTCTCTCGGCTGTTGTCGTGGACCGACCCTAACGGGCTGGTTCGGGCCCAGGTACGGTCTCGTCTATGACTGACACCGCCCCGCAGTACGCCGGCGTACCGATCCGCGACCAGGACGTCCGCCTCGACGTCACTCCGGAGGAGGCAGTTGCGGCTGGGCGATCGCAACGCAGTCGGTTGCTCGACGTCGCACAGTCGCTGCCGGAGGCCGATTGGGCCGCACCGACCCGCTGCGCGCTCTGGTCGGTGCAGGACGTCTTCCGCCACCTCGTGCACGTCAACGGGATGGCGCTCGACTCGATCGAGGCCGCGCGGGCCGGCGATCGGTACGACGGGTTCTCCGCCGCCCGCTTCAACCCGAAGGAGACTCCTGGCGCCTATCTCAAGGAGCTGGGCGACGAGCCGGTCGCAGCGACCGCGGAGGCCTTCTCCTCTGTCACGGCCCGGATGCTGGCGACGCTGGACGGCATGTCGCCCGACGACGAGGTCCTCGTCGCGACGCCGATCGGACGTCAGCCGTGGCACCGGTCCGCGCTCCACGGGCTCTTTGACTCCGCCGTGCACGAACGCGACATCCTGCTGCCTCTCGGCCGGCGCCCAGACCCAGCGCCGCCGGCCGAGGAGGTGCGGGCCATCGCGTCGTACCAGGTGCTCATGGTCGCGCGCATCCTGGCCGTCGTCGGCGCACCGGTCGACCTCGCGCTGCGGCTGGTCGGCGGCCCTGACCTGCGGGTGCGGGTCGACGGACCGCTCGTCTCGGTGTCCTCGGGCGACCTGGACGGGGCCACCGCGGAAGCGCGCGGCGACGTCGAGGCGGTGCTCGACGCCATGACCGGACGCGGTCAGCTCGCGGACGTGCTGGAAGCTCCGCCGGAGGTTGTCTTCGGGCTGTCCGCGCTCAGCTCGCTGGTCTAGCGTCGTCCACGACGAACATCGGGGGATGAGCGACGGTTGTCGCTCCACACGTCAGCAAGGCGGCCGGCCCGGCCGACGTCGAGTGCAGCGTGAGGACGAGGTCCACCGGTTCGTGCCGCAGCCGGACTCGCCAGCCGCCGTCTAGCCGCTCTGCGGAGACCGGGGCGAAGGAGTCAATGCGCAGGTCACCCGTCATCACTCGCGCATGGTCCTGGGCGGCCTGCACGGGAGCGGTGAACGTCGTTCGGCCGCGAAGCAGGGACGGCAGCACCTCATGGCGACGGTGCGCGTCGACAAGGTCGACAGCTGAGATGTCGGTGATCCGGCCGTAGTAGAGCCCGTGCGGCAGCACGACGACATTGGCCGCGAAGCGGTCGCCCCCGACGTGGGAGCACTCCCACACTGCCTCGGGCCGAAGCAGGCTGAGGGCGAGGGCGACCGGACGTCCGCGGATGGCGCAGCAGGCGTCGTGACGACCGTGCGTGCACACGAGGAAGCAGTCCTCGCCGGAGAGCTCACCGGAACTGCCGTCGAGCGGCAGCGCGAGGAGCTCGTCGTCGCCGCCGAACCAGCCCCACCTGATCTCCTCCTGCCCGGGCGTGCAGTCGACGAGCGCCCAGCGCCGACGGGCCGGAGTGCGTTCCGCGGCGCGCCCTGGACGGCGGATGACGAGGGTCCGCAGCCCATGCTGGGCGGCCCGCGCTCCGATGGCGAGGCCGACGGCCGGGTCGAGCCGCGACTGGGTCAGCGCGAGGCGTCCCCATGGACCGGGCTGCTCCACCAGGAGCATGCCGGTGGCCGGAGCGGCCGTGCCGGTGAGCGGGTCACCTCGTAGCTCGGCGGCGAAGGAGCAGCGCGGGGCGGCAGGCGGGCCGGAGCTCGGGTCGGCCTCCTCAGTCGGCATCACCCGGCCTCGACCACACCGTCGCGGATGAGGCGTCGGGCCAGAGCCAGCGCGTCTTCGGCGAGTGCGGCGAGATCCGCGACCCGCATTGCTGCGCCACCTAACACCATGTCGAGCGTGGGTCCGGCCGACGACGGGAGTCGCAGGGTGCGGTCGGGCAGGACGAGCTCGACCTCGCCGTCATGAACGCGCACGGTCGCGCGCAGGTTGCGCCGTACGACGATGCGGGTGTCGGTGTCGAGGTCGGCCAGCGCTTCCGCCTGGGCGATCGGATCGAGCGGAGCGGGGCGGGCGGCGCGTACGCCGCGCGCCCCAACTTCATGCGCGAGGTCGTCGGTCGAGACCGTGCCGAGGTGGGCGCCGAGCGCGTCGACCGCGGCGGTGATCGCAGTTGCCAGCTCCCTTCCATGGTCTGCACCGGCCAACGGCAGCGAGCGGCGGAGCTCAGGCTCGCCGGCAGCGAGGGCAGCCACTGCCTCGACGACGTGGTGGCGGGTCAGCGGATGCACGCCGACAGTCAGGTGGAGGGTGGTTTCTCCCAGCGCATCCGCGCTGTGCAGGTAGCCGCGCGGGAGGTAGAGGGCGTCGCCCGGCGCCAGCGTGCTGCGCAGTGTCGGTGGCTCGGCCGCGCGGGCCTGCACCTCCACCCGGCGCTCCGACCACGGCTGGCTTGGCAGCGGGTCGTGGATCACGGGCTCGTGGACGGACCACTGCTTGCGGCCGGCGACCTGCAGGACGAAGACGTCGTGCGTGTCGTAGTGCGCAGCGAAGCCCTGCGAGCCGGCCGGAGTGATGTAGGCGTTGATCTGCACCGGATGCCCGAGGTCGGTGGTCAGGTCGCCGGCGAAGTCGATCAGCGCGGGCCAGAGCCGGTGCAGTCCCTGCAGGACGACGGTGTGACCCTCGGCGAGAAGGGCGAGCACCCGGTCGTCCGCCACCTGGTCGCCGACCATCGCGCCGGCGCCGCCGGAGCGGGTGAAGCGGGACGGGTCTGCGATGACACCGCCCTTGGCGACGCGGATGAACGGCGTACGCAGGCCGCGTCGTGATAGCAGCTCACCGGCGGTCGCCAGGGAGAGCAGGTCGTCGAACCGACTGGGCAGCGACGACGCGGCCGAGAGCAGCGGGGTGCGCCCCCAATGCTCAGCCGCAAAGACAGCAGGCGCGACGCCGATGCATCGCCGAAGTGCTGGGCGGTCGGAGGGCCCGACCGCCCAGCACGAGGCGTTATCCGGCGTACTCAGGAACCGCTGCCACCCGCGCCGCCGTCAGCGCCGCCGTCAGCCCCGGCATCAGCGCCACCGTCAGCGCCGCCATCGTGGCCCGCTCCGCCATCCTGCGGCTTCGCTGCCCCGCCATCAGCGCCACCGTCAGCGCCCTTGTCGGCGCCACCGTCGGAACCGCCGTCGGCACCCGTGTCCGCGCCGCCGTCAGCGCCGCCGTCGCCACCAGGTGTCGTCATCTCGTCGTCGGGAGCCATGTGTCCTCCTATTTGGGGGTGATCCGGCGAGGTGAGCCCCGCCGGCACGTGAGGGGGTCTACCCACCGAGCGGGCGGATCACCGGGTCGTACGGCGCTCGATCCGCTTGTCCGCACCGCTGACGGGCACGACGCGTTGCACGAAGATGCCCGGGGTGTGCACCTCGGCGGGGTCGAGTGCACCCGGTTCGACGAGCTCTTCCACTTCGGCGATGGTGATGCGCCCGGCGGCGGCGCACAGGGGGTTGAAGTTGCGGGCCGACATCCGGTAGACGAGGTTGCCCTGGCGGTCGCCCTTCCAGGCTCGGACCAGCGCGAAGTCGGTGGTGATCGACTCCTCGAGGACGTAGTCGTGGTCGCCGAACCGCCGGGTCTCCTTCGCCGGGCTCGACAGGGCGATGCCGCCGCTGCCGTCGTAGCGCCACGGCAATCCGCCATCGGCCACCTGGGTGCCCACTCCCGCCGGCGTGAAGAAGGCCGGGATGCCGGCGCCGCCGGCGCGCAGCCGCTCGGCGAGCGTGCCCTGCGGGGTGAGCTCGACCTCGAGCTCACCGGAGAGGAACTGCCGCTCGAACTCCTTGTTCTCCCCGACGTAGCTCGACGTCATCCGGCGCAGCCGTTTGGCGAACAGCAGGACGCCGAGACCCCAGTCGTCGACCCCGCAGTTGTTGGACACGACGGACAGGTCATCGACGCCGGCGGCGAGGAGCGCACCGATCAGGACGTCGGGGATGCCGCAGAGCCCGAAGCCGCCGACTGCCAGGCTGGCTCCGGAGGGAATGTCCGCGACTGCCTCCGCCGGATCCCGCACTACCTTGTCTATGCCGCTCCCGCTCATGTCGCCGACCCTAACCGAGTCGTCGTCCCCGCTTCGAAAAGCGACCCGGTCGTTCTTGCGTCGGGTGGGCGAGGTGCGGCTGGCATGCTGCGTTCATGGACAAGCTACGTACCCCGGAGGGCCGCTTCGCTGATCTGCCGGGGTGGCAACTCCCACCGCGGTACGCCGATGTCGACGACAGTGAGAGTGCCACGCTGCGAATGCACTACGTCGACGAAGGACCACGCGACGGTCAGGTCATCGTGCTGCTGCACGGCGAGCCGTCGTGGGCCTACCTGCACCGACACATGGTCGGAGTGCTCGTCGAGGCCGGGCTGCGGGTCATCGTGCCGGACCACGTCGGCTTCGGGCGCTCGGACAAGCCGGCCCAGGTCGAGGACCACACGTACGCCCGTCATGTCGAGTGGACGCGTGCGCTGCTGCTGGACGTGCTGGACCTGCAGGACGTGACCCTCTTCGGGCAGGACTGGGGTGGGCTGATCGGCCTGCGTCTGGTCGGCGAGCATCCCGAGCGTTTCGCGCGCGTCGTGGCCGCCAACACGGCGCTGCTCACCGGAGACCAGACGATGCCCGACCTGTGGTGGCGTTTCCACGACTTCGTCGCGCGTACACCGGAGCTCCCCGTGGGGTTCCTCGTCGCCTCGGGCTGCACCGTCCCGATGTCGGACGAGGTGCGTGCGGCGTACGACGCGCCGTTCCCCGACGCGTCCTACCAAGCCGGTGCCAGGGCGATGCCCCAGATCCTGCCGAAGTCGCCCGACGACGTCGCAGCACCGGCTTGCCGCGCGGCCTGGGAGTCACTCGGCCGGTTCGAGCGGCCGTTTCTCACCGTGTTCGGTGACTCCGACCCGATCACCCGTGGCGCCGACCGGGTGCTGCAGGCGCACGTGCCGGGAGCAGCAGGTCAGCCCCACGCCACGATCGTCGACGCAGGGCACTTCCTGCAGGAAACCCACGGCCCGGAACTGGCCCGGGTCATCGCCGACTTCGTCGCGGCGACCTAGCTCGACCGCGGCCGGCTAACGGCGGAGCGGGGCGAGGAGGGCTGCGGCCGCGGCGGGCAGCGCGGCGACGTGGTCGTCGGTGGCGAGTACGACGGAGACGTGTTCTTCCTCGATCCGTCGAGGTAGGGCAGGAATCGACAGGGCGCCACAGATCAGCACCGCGGATCCGCGAAGCAGCGGGCCGAGGCCGCAGGCGACGAGACCGGCCCGGGTCCAGGGGTCGTGCAGCACGAGCGCCCGGTCGCCCGCCTCGACCGGGCAGGCGTGCGCTGCGGCGAGCAGGTCGTTCGCACCGAACTGCTCGCCGTCATCTACTGCTGCGGGACTTGACGCGACCAGGCCAGGCGTGAAGTGGTCGCCGTGGACCGGCACCTCGACCGCGAAGTCGAGGACGCCTGGGGGTGCGGCGACCAGCCGGCCGGCGAGCGGACGTAGCGACAGTGCGACGACCTCTGTCCCGCGGTGCCTGGCGGTGCTGGCCAGCGAAGCCTCCGGGATGAAGGCGACGGCGGAAGGTGGCAGCACCGATCCTGGCTCGAGCGCGACCACGCAAGCACCGGCGAGCCACGTGGCCAGGTGCACCACGGTTGTCTGCCAGTGGAGTGGCAGCGCGACAGCGACCCGGTCGCCGGGCTGCACATCGAGGGAGTCGCGCAGCATGTTGGCCGTCTTGGCCACCCAGTTGGCGGTGGTCGCGACAGAAAGCTCGACCCGCTCCCCGGTGGCGTCGTCGTACCACGTGAGGAGCGGACGGCTCGGGTCGCGCGCGAACGCGTCGGCGATCGCTGCGGGCAACGTCGTCATGCGCAGGCATCCTCTGCTGCTGTGCGGGTCTCGAACGGCGCCGGCGCGATCCCGGGGCGCGGCGCCTGGGTTGCCACGGTCACTGGAGTGACGCCGGTGTAGTCGCTGCCGATGACGACCTCGACGACGGAGCCGAGCGTCGCGTCGACCTGCATCCGCGAGCCGGGCAGCGCTGCCGCCACCGTGCGGGCTGAGTCAGCGCGTTCGACGCCGTGTCGCACCACCGTCTCGGCGTACGTCGACGCGTCGGCATCGCCGACCCCGCGGACCCGGAAGCCCGCTTTGCCGAGGGCCTCCGCTGCCCTGCGGGCAAGCCCTGGGGTGCCGGCACCGTTGAGCACGCGTACCCGGATGCCGGTCGGCGCCACGGTCAGCGGCGGCGCGCCCACGTCGGGCGGTCGAGCGCCCGGGATGGGTCCGTCGTCGCGCAGCGCCCGCCATAGTGCGGCACCCGCGACGTCGTCGAGGATCACCCCGCGTCGGCCGTTGCGGCGCCCTTCGGGCGAGTCGACTGGCGCTGTGATGAAGGTGACCCGCGCGGGGTCGAGTCCGCGGAGGTTCTCGGCCAGTGCGCGCAGGGTGTCAAGGCCGAGGCGGTCGTCGAGACGGACGGCGGCAGTGACAGTTTTGAGGAAGTTGTTGAGCCGCGGCAGGTTCAGCAGCACCTCCAGGCTCAGCGCCTTGCGCAGCATCGCGGCGAGGAACTGCTGCTGCCGGTCGATCCGCCCGAAGTCCGACCGGCTGTCGATCGAGCGGGTCCGTACGAAGGCCAGCGCCTGCGTGCCGCGTAGGGTCTGCTTGCCGGCGGGCAGGTCAAGTCCGGCCTTGCTGTCGCGCGCGGGTCGCGGGAGGCACACCTCCACGCCGTCGAGCGCCTCGACGACATCGAGAAATCCGCCGAAGTTGATCTCGATGTAGTGGTCGATGCGGATCCCGGTCAGCTCTTCGACGGTGGCCCGCGCGACGAGCGCTCCGGCATCACGGTCGGGACCGCGACCGTAGGCGGAGTTGATCTTCGCGGTGCCGTGGCCGGGAATGTCGACGACGGCATCTCGCGGAAAGCTGACGAGGACCGACTTGGACCGGTCGGCGGCGAGGTGCAGCAAGATGATGGTGTCCGACCGCCGGCCGCCGCCGTCATCCTCGGTGGCAAAGCGGGCGAGCTCCTCGGCAGACAGTCCTTCGCGGGTGTCGCTGCCGAGCAGGAGCAGGTTGAGCGCCTTGCCGGGTGCGGGATCCGGGCGCGCCGACTGGCCCGGTGCGGGGGCATCGGGCAGGCTCACCCGGCCGATCCGTCGGTCCAGCCAGTAGGCGTAGCCAGCCAGGCTGACGCTCGCCAGCACGATCGACGCAGCGGTGCCGACGGCGACCCACGACAGCCACCGGGCGACTCGTTGTTTCGGCGTACGACGGGGCTCGGCCGCGCCAGGGGCGCCGTCGGGGCCGGGAACGGCCGTCGTCACGTCATTCGGCGCAGGGGTCGTCGGCCGCCGTCTTCGGCGCGGTGGTCGGCGATGCGCCGCTCGGGCCGCGGGTTGCCGGCGCCGCCGAGATGGTCACCGGCTTCACCCCGGCGAAGTCGGTACCGACCACGACGACGATCGAACGGCCGAGCGAGTCGACGGGCACCAGCTTCGAGCCCGGTATGGCAGCGGCAACGGTGCGGGCCGAGTCGAGCCGGTCGGGGCCATAGCGAACCTCGGTGACGTCGTACGTCGACAGGTCGGCGTTGGTCACCTCGCCGATGGCGAAGCGCTGTGCCCGCAGTGCGTCGGCGGCGTCACGCGCGAAGCCCTTCGTGCTGGTGCCGTTGAGCACGTCGACCCGGATGCGTGAGGGTGCGACGGTGAGCACCGGCGGGGCACTCGGCTTGACTGGCGGTTTGGCGTCGGTGTCGGGGAAGACGGTGTCGGTGCGAATCTTGGCGAACAGGTCTGCCGTCGCGGGCTCGTCGAGCAGCACGACCGACGCACCGCCGCGCTTGGCCAGCTTGTCGACCGGCACGGTCATGAACTGCACCTTCTGCGGGTCGAGGTCCTTGAGCCGGAAGGCGAGGGTCTTCAAGGTGTCGAAGCTGAGCTGGTCGTCCACCTGGATGGAGTCGGTGACGACCTTCAGGAAGCCGAGCAGGCGGTCCGGGCGCAGCAGCATGCCCTTGCTCGTCGAGCGCCGGAGCATCGCTCCGAGGAACTGCTGCTGCCGCTCGATCCGATCGATGTCACCGCGCGGCAGGCCGTGGCGCTGGCGGACGAAGGCGAGGGCCTGCGCGCCCTGCACCCGGCTGCGCCCGGCGGGCAGATCGATGCCGGACAGCCGCTCCTTCTGGGCCTTGGGCAGGCAGACGTCGACGCCGTCGAGCGCTTCGACCATGCGGAAGAAGCCGGTGAAGTTGACCTCGAGGTAGTGGTCGACGCGCACCTGGGTGAGCTGCTCGATCGTGCTGATGGTCAGCGCCGGACCGCCCTGGGAGAAGGCGGTGTTGAGCTTGCGCTTGCCGACGCCGGGGATGTCGACGTAGGCATCCCGAGGGAAGGACAGCAGCAAGGCCTTGTCCTGCTTGGCCGACAGGTGGATGAGGATCACCGTGTCGGAGCGCCGGCCAGGCTCGAAGGTTGTCGCCGCCTTTCGTAGCTCGGCCGGGCTGGCACCCTCTCGGGTGTCTGAGCCGACGAGCAGGAAGTTCTGGGAACGCCCGGAGGCCGCCGGACGGGCTTCATCGTTGCCAAAGAGCCCTGGGATACGCGTGATGTTGCCGTCGTAGTACCGGACGAAGAGAAAGCCGGCAGTGCTCGTGACGAGCACCGCGATCGACATGACCACAGCGGTCCAGGACAGGGCTCGGGCGATCCGGCGGGTCCGGTGCGGCCGACCGATCGGCCCCCGCGGGTTGAGCTCCGGCGGCAGCACGAGGCCGTGCGGGTTAGAGCTCATTGAGCGGGGCACTCCGTCGTACGCCGATTGGTCGTGGTCCTTCAGGGTACCTGGCTGGACACGTCCTGGCGGGCAAGGCTGGGCTCGCTGCTAGCCTGCGGCGCATGAAGGCCTTGGTGCTCGCCGGGGGCTCGGGCACCCGCCTGCGCCCCATCACCCACACGTCGGCCAAGCAGCTCGTTCCCGTGGCCAACAAGCCGATCCTCTACTACGGCCTCGAGGCGATCCGCGACGCCGGCGTGACCGATGTGGGCATCATCGTCGGCGAGACCGCGGCCGAGATCATGAACGAGGTGGGCGACGGTTCGGCGCTGGGCATCTCGGTCACCTACATCCCGCAGGACGAGCCGCGTGGCCTGGCCCATTGCGTGCTCATCGCTCGGGCCTTTCTCGGTGACGACGACTTCGTCATGTACCTCGGCGACAACTTCATCATCGGCGGCATCAGCGAGCTGGTGGCGGAGTTCCAGGCCTCGGAGGCCGATGCGCAGATCCTGCTGACCAAGGTGGGCAACCCGTCGCAATTCGGCGTCGCCGAGCTCGGTGCTGACGGGCGGGTGCAGACCCTCGTCGAGAAGCCCGCCGAGCCCAAGAGCGACCTGGCCCTCGTGGGCGTCTACATGTTCCGGCCCGCGATCCACGAGGCAGTCCGAGCGATCTCGCCGTCGACCCGTGGCGAGCTGGAAATCACCGACGCGATCCAGTGGCTGGTCGACCACGGACGCGACGTACGGCCGCACCTGGTCACCGGCTACTGGAAGGACACCGGCCGGCTGGAGGACATGCTCGAGTGCAACCGCAAGGTGCTGGAGTCGTTGGAGCCAGCGGTGCACGGCACCGTCGACGCCGAGTCGCGACTCGTTGGCCGAGTCGTCATTGAGGAAGGCGCGTCGATCGTGCGCTCGACCGTGCGCGGGCCGGCGATCATCGGCCGGGACACGACGGTCACTGACACCTACATCGGTCCCTTTACCTCTGTCTACCACTCCTGCACCATCAGCAACACCGAGATCGAGCACTCGATCGTGTTGGAGAGCAGCCGGATCTGCGACATCGCCCGGATCGAGGACTCCCTCATCGGCAAGGAGGTCGAACTCTCCCGCTCCACCGACCTCCCGCGGGCCTTGCGGCTGATGCTCGGTGACCACAGCCGGGTCGCCATCCCCTGACGCGACGTTTGTCCGATTCGCAGTCGTTTTCGTCCAGGTCGGCAGGAATCCGACGCCGATCGGCGAAACGTTCCGCACATCACGCCGTTTCGGCCCGCCTGAGCCTCGGGAACGTGTCGGCCCCCCACCCAGTTGGCCCATCGGCCGCGCCCAGTTAAAGGAGCAGTTCGTGAAGATTCGCGCCGTAGTCCTGATTGGAGCGGTCGCGCTCGCGACGTTCGCCGGCAGCTCGCACGCTGAGGCCCCGTGCAACATCATCAAGGACGACAAGGGCGACGCCGAGGTTCTCACGAGCAGCGACGACGCGATCGACATCGTCTCGGCAGACCTCGCAGCGAACGGCAAGGAAGTCGCTGCCGTCATCCGCGTGGTGAAGTTGAAGAAGACGACTGAGCAGTCTCCGTTCGGCATCGCCCTCACGATTAGGTGGACCGCTCCGGGCTTCGACAAGCCGCTTTTCATGCGTGGTACGACGACTGTTGGCGGCGCTGACAAGTTGGCCTACGGCTACCAGGACGGCAACCGCCTCATCTCGCTGGGTGATGCGATCGGCATTTTCGACATGGATAAGAGTGAGCTGCGCATCTCGACGTTCACCAAGAACTTCGCTGCGCAGGCGAAGCTTGCCTCCGGCGAAAAGTTGACGGCAGTCGTCGCCGACGGTGCGGCGATCTACGGCTCCCCGGCCGCCGCGACCCTCAGCCTCACTGCGGACGACGCTGCCGCGAAGGCACCGGTTGTCGTCGGCACGGAGTCCTGCATTCTCAGGTAAGTCCTCTCGAGCCCGCCTCAAGCATCGCATCCTCTAGGGAGCCCCCCATGCGCGTCCGCACCCTCGTCCTGCCCACGCTCTGCGTTGTCATTGCCGGGAGCGCGCTGAGCGCTGAGGCAGCGCCGAAGAAGAAGGCGAAGACCGTGCCGCCGTCCTGCAACCTGGTGCAGGACGCCAAGGGCGACGCGACGCAGTTCTACATCCTGGGCGAGGGCTCGGTGCCCAACGAGCCGGCGCTGGACATCGTCACCGCCGACATCGCCAGCAACGGCAAGCAGATGACGACGGTGATCCGCGTCGACAAGCTCGCCCGCAACAGCTCCGGCTCGCCGTACGGCAACATCTGGTACGTCTACTTCAACGTCGGCGGCGTCGAGTTCTTCACCCAGGCGCAGTCCCCGCTGACTGGGGATGTCTTCACCGTCGGCTACATCGCCGACACCGGTCTTCGGACCGCGCTGCCGGACAACACCGCGACCGGCGTCGTCGACATCGAGAAGAACGAGGTGCGGGTCACCTTCAACCTCGCCCAGCTGGCCACGCAGGCTCCGGCCAAGCCCGGGTCGAAGATCACAGGTCTCCGCGGCCTCACCAACCGCTCTGCGGTACGCGTCGTCCTGCAGTCGGACGAGGCGATCGGGGCTAAGTCCTACGTCGAGGGCTCGCCCTCTTGCGTGGCGGTCGGCAAGTAAGGCACCTGCCCGGCGTCGACCGTTGGGGCGGTGTTTCGCCGTACGGCGTCGGCCTGCGACGATGGGGCGAGTCGGAGAGCTGCGGTCTGGTGTGTCGTCAATGACACGTGAGACCGCGGGTCGGCAGGTGTCGAGCGAGAGGTCCGGCGTTGATGAAGCTGCTGGTGACAGGCGGGGCCGGGTTCATCGGCTCGCACTACGTGCGGATGCTGCTCGACGAAGATCTGGTTGACGAGGTCACGGTTCTCGACAAGCTGACCTACGCCGGCAACTTGGACAATCTCGCGCCGGTCGCCGGGCACCCCGGCTACCGGTTCGTCCAGGGCGACATCGTCGACTCCGCGGTGCTGGACGAGGTGATCCCCGGCCATGACGCGGTGCTCAACTTCGCTGCCGAGACGCACGTGGACCGCTCGATCAGCGGCGCCGCCGACTTCGTCGTCACCAACGTGCTCGGCGCGCAGACCTTGTTCGACGCGTGTCTGCGGGCCGGCACGCCGCGCGTCGTCCATGTCTCCACCGACGAGGTCTACGGCTCGATCGACGTCGGCAAGTTCCGTGAGACGGACGTGCTGATGCCCAACTCGCCGTACTCAGCGGCCAAGGCCGGCTCCGACCTCCTGGCACGCGCCTACCACGTCACGCACGGCCTGAACATCTCGGTGACCCGGTGTTCGAACAACTACGGGCCCTACCAGTTTCCCGAGAAGGTGATCCCGCTCTTCGTCACGAACCTGATCGACGGCAAGACGGTGCCGCTCTACGGCGACGGTCTCAACGTGCGTGACTGGCTGCACGTCGATGACCACTGTCGCGGCATCCACCTGGTGCTCGATCAGGGCGCGCCCGGGGATTGCTACAACATCGGCGGCGGCGTGGAGCTCTCCAACCGCGAGCTCACCGAGCTGCTGCTCGACGCATGCGACCGCACGTGGGATGACGCGGTGGAGTACGTCGAGGACCGCAAGGGCCATGACCGCCGCTACGCCATCGACGACTCCAAGCTGCGGGCGCTGGGCTACACCCCAGGGACGGCATTCCTCGACGGGCTTGCCGCGACCGTGCAGTGGTATCGCGACCACCGCGCCTGGTGGGAGCCGCTGAAGGCCAAGGCGGCCTTGCTCAGCTAGCTGGGCTGCCCGGCCGACGGGGTGTGCCGGTTCGATCCGGGCTCGGCAGTGCGCTCGGGCTTCGGGGTCCGGCTGGGCTTGGCAGTGCGCTCCGCCTTGGGAGAATGGCTGGGCCGCGCGGTCGGCTTGCCTGACGGGTGATCCTTGGCGACGTCGGCACAGAAGGTTTCGACTCTTTCTGGGCCGCCGGCCGCCAGCACGAGGTTGCTGAACGCCGTCGAGTTCTCGTTCTTCGGCTTGCCGCTCGCAGACCAGGCGTTGCAGAGCCCGGCCTTCGCGGGTCCATTGACGTCGGGACCATTGGCGCTTGGCGACGCACTGGTCGACGCCGAGGCTGCCTTAGCAGCCTTGCGCGCTGCCTTCTTTGCGGCCTGGTCCTTGGCGTGCCCGTTGGCGTGATCCGGCACGCCCAGCGCACCGAGAGCATCGTGGGCCAGCCGTTGTGGGGTCGCCGGCAGCGCACCGGCGTACGCCGCGGCGACGCCGCCGAAGCCGAGTGCGGTGGCGAAAGAGACAGCAGCGACCCGGTGGGTCAGACGACGAAAGTTCACAGCACTGCTCCGTGAGGTCGGGAGGGCTCGTCCAGCCGTGATGAACGCGGCGAGAGCCGCCGATTCACCTGCCAGCTCGTCCTGGTGGGGTGAGGCGCTGGCCGCAGTAAGCAGCCGAGCTACCTGAGGGTCGAGCGGTGGCAGGTCGTCCTGGCCGTTCCACAGTCTGCGCATGCTCAGAAGAGCGTTGCCGGGGTCCCCTGCGTTACACCCGTTGCGTCGAGGTCGTGGGGGAGCAGTGCCTTGAGCCGGCGCAGGCCCCGCATGGTGTTGACTCGCACGGCTCCGGGTCGTTTGCCCAGGATGCGGGCAGTTTCGGCCACATCGAGGCCGGCCACGATACGCAGGATGACCGCCTCCGCCTGGTCCCGGGGCAGCGCGGAGATCAGGGCCAGAGCTGCCTCTGTGCTGAGCGCGTCGAGCGCGCAGGCCTCGGTGTCGTCCGGCGACCGGGACTCCGGCAACTCAGCCACGAGGGTGGATCGCCGCCGCCCGCGGCTGCGCAGCAGGTCGATCCCGCGATGGCGTCCGACTGTGAAGATCCATGCGCGCAGCGCGGCCTTGTCACCGTCGAAGGTCCGAATGTCGCGGGCGATCTCGAGCCACACATCAGCGGCCACATCCTCGGCGTCGGCTCCGACGACGACCCGCAGGTAGCGCAGCAGTGGTGGCTGCATCTCGCGGTAGAGCACGGCAAAGGCCACCTCGTCGCCGCGAACAGCCGCCGCAAGCGGATCCAAGGTAGGCGAGAGAGTCACTCCAGGCTCATCGGCGCCTGCGGTCCGCAACCTTCGCTTCGCCTCAGAAATTTTCGCCACCGCCTCGCGGTCTGCTGTGCATGAACTGTGCGTACGCCGGCATTCCGGGAGCGTGCCGGACACCTCGTGGCGATCGATCCCCCCTCCGTCAAACTGTATGCCCCTTCAGATCCCCGGGCGGATGAAGGGCGGCCCAGATGGGACCATGGGCGGGTGAGTGTTGAAGTTGTACCCGAGCGGGTCCTCGTCGTGGGCGCGGGGGGGCAGCTGGGCAGTGATCTGATGGTCGAGCTGGGCTCGGTGGCGACCGGGCTCACCCGAGCAGAGCTGGACGTCACCGACGGCCTGGCCGTGCGCGACGCGGTCGGTGCGTGGGCGGCCGGCACGCGCGTACCGGATCGACACCGGCTCGTCGTCATCAACGCCGCTGCCTGGACTGACGTCGACGGGGCTGAGGCCGACGAAGCCGGCGCCCACGCGGTCAACGGCGTTGCGCCCGGTCACCTCGCCTCCGCAGCCGCCGATGTCGGCGCCGCTCTGGTGCACATCTCGACCGACTACGTCTTCGCTGGCGACGCCGCCGAGCCGTACGACGTGGAGGCAGTCACCGGACCGCGGTCGGCGTATGGGCGCAGCAAGCTCGCCGGAGAGCATGCCGTGTGGGGTGCGACGCACGAGGCGTACGTCGTGCGGACGGCGTGGGTCTACGGCGCGACCGGCGGAAACTTCGTCAAGACGATGGCGCGTCTGGAGCGGGAGCGCGACACGCTGAGCGTGGTCGACGACCAGCGCGGGTCGCCGCCCTGGTCCAGGCACCTCGCGCAGGGGCTGGTCGCACTGGCGGCGACCCGGCGATACGGCACCTACCACCTGACCAACGCCGGCGAGACGTCATGGTGTGGTTTCGCGCGGGCCGTGTTCGAGGAGGTCGGGGCCGACCCCGACCGGGTCCAGCCGTGTACCACCGCGGACTTCCCACGTCCGGCGCCGAGGCCCGCCTACTCGGTGCTCTCCGACCGGGCATGGCGCGCTGCGGGTCTCGCGCCGCTGCCGCCCTGGCGGGAGGCGCTTCGGGACGCGTTCGAGGAGGTCGGACCGGCACTGAGCGGATAGCTCGCTAGCGGCGTACGACGCGGGCGCTGCCTGACCAGGTCTCGACGACGTCGCCGATGATCAGCTGGCGTCCGCGGCGGGTCTCGACCTCACCGTTAACCGTCACTCCGCCCGAGTCGAGCAGCACCTTGGCGTCGGCGCCGGTGCCGGCCAGATCGGCGAGTTTCAGGAGCTGGCCGAGGCGGATGACGTCGTCGCGGATCTCGACGTCGCGAGGCCCGGTCACCGGTTTGCCGGTGCTGGGCGGCCCAGCAAGCTGAGCTCGAGCTCACGTCGGGAGACCCGCTGCAGGACCTGGCGGCGCCGACGTAGCAGCGCCGGCAACCAAGCAAGGAACGACAGGTAGGCGCGAACCCGCCGCAGCGCCTTCGGCCGGGACTCGCCGAGGGCCACGGACACCGTGGTGAGCGGAAAGCGTAGGACTGCGTTCCAGGCCCGAGCGGCTGTCGCGCAGGTGACGAGCATGGCCAGTCGGTTCCGCTCGGTGTAGTACGTGTGCCGCAGTGAGCCGGCACCCGCCGTTGCCGAGTGCTGGTGGACCACCACGGCCGTTGGCTCGTAGCGCACCGACCACCCGGCCAGCCGTAGCCGCCACGAGAGGTCAACGTCTTCGTAGTAGAGGAAGAACCGTGGGTCCATCCCGCCGACCTCGAGCACCGCTGCCATCCGCAGGGCGACCGCCGCCCCGCACCCGAACGCCACCGTCGCGGGGGCGTCCCACTGTCCTTCGTCGGGATCACCAAATCCGATGTCCCGGGCGTAGCCGTCCGGTGCCAACCACCCGCCGGCGCTGTTGATCCGCCCGTCCGGCAGGAGCAGTTTGCTGCACACGGCCCCGACCGCTGGGTCGCGAAATGGTGCTGTGAGCGCTGCGAGCCAGCCCGGCCGCACCGTCGCGTCGTTGTTGACCAGCACCGCGTACGGCGTCCGGACGAATGCCAGTCCCTGGACCACACCGCCGGCGAACCCGGTGTTGGTCGGGCTGCGCACGACGCGGACGGACGGGTAGCACTCGGCGAGCAGCCGCGCGGTGCCGTCGGTCGACGCGTTGTCGACGACGACCACAGCAGCACCTTCCGGGAGCACCGCGTCGAGGCAGTCGCGCAGCAGGTGCGCGCCGTTCCAGGTGACGACGACGATGGTCGAGTCGTCGGCGTTCAGCGCGGCTGCTCCCGCTCGAGCCGGGCCACCGACCCCGCGAGCAGAGCGAGCTGCGAGCGCTCCTCGAGGGAGACGTACTCGTACATCCGGCGGGCCCGTCGCGCGACGCCGAAGAAGGCGCGCCGCCCGGCGCTGGTCTGCCAGGGGTTGCCGACACCGTCGGGGAAGCGCAGCCGCCCGGCTTCGACGTCGAAGTGGTGCCAGCGACTGATCTTGGCGAATGCCTGCCGCTCGGGAGCAGCGGTGTCCAGGGCGGTCGAGATGCCGGCGAAGAGCTGGCCAGGGGCGTACATCTGCGGGTAGAAGTTCTCGAAGGTCAGGTCCTCGGGCCGCTGCCAGTACGGCCACATGTGGGGGTACTGCGGCCAGCACATCGTGCGGAAGACTCGAGGCGGTGCATAGCGCTCCGGCGCGATGTGCCGGCTGTAGTTCAACGGCAACGCCCAGTCGCAGAAGGCGTCGTCGGTCAGCCGTTCGGCGACAACGAAGGCCTCGAGGTAGAGAGCCTTGTCGACCGGTTGGGGCATGTGCGAGCCGTAGCTGAGGTGCTCGGCGCCGAGATAGGACAGTGCCAGATAGCTCGCATGCTGCGCGGCATCGAAGGTGCTCTCGTTGCGCCGCCACAGCGCCAAGTCGTGAAATGCGTAGTGGACCAGCCGGCCGGTACGGTCGACGAACAGGGACGGGTCTACCGGCTTCAAAGGCCGGTAGTCGTCGTCGGACTGAAGGAAGACGTCATCGATCGGGCCTCGGGCGAGGAAGATCCGGCGCAGCGCGGCGTTGCGGGCCGAGTGCTGGCCGGGCAGAGCCTCACCCGACGCGAGCAGAGCGCTCTCATCGACGAGGACGATCTCTGGCACGTCGGTGCCACCGATGGCGCGTCGCATCGCCTCGACATCAGGTGCGAGGACCACGGCCTGACGCACCCACGGCATGAAGTGCCGGACGTAGCCGAGGGTCTCGGCGAGGACGCTCGGGCGGTTGCTGAGGTAGGCGATCTGCGTGGGAGGCGCGATGCGCTTGGGTGCCGCAGCCGCCCTGCCGATCGCCATGTGGCGACCCTACTGGGTCCGACCGCGAGCCAGCTTGCCGAGGCGAGTGGCGGCTCGTCTGGCGAGCAACCCGACTCCGCCGCGATCCAGGTATTGGCGGGCGAGGGCGACCTCGCCGCGCCAGCCGGACGGTCCGGGGGTCGGCGCGCGTACGACGTCGAAGGGATGAGCGCGGTTGTCGCTCGCCGTCCGGTCGATCAGGTCCGGCGCGCGGCGCGGGTCGCGGCAGAAGGTCAGCAGCGGCGCGACGACTCGGTCCCAGCGGAACGACTCGGCGAGCTCACGCGAGGCGGCTGCGCAGCCGACCCGGCGCGCGTCGTCGTCGAGCAGCGCGAGTAGTGCGCTGGCCAGCGCATCAATGTCACCGGCCGGCACGGTGAGGCCGGCGCCATGGTTCGTCAGGAGGTCGCTGAAGACGTCGCCGCCGGTCGCGACGACCGGGAGACCGGCCCAGAGGTAGTCGAGGATGCGGGTGCGGAAGGAGAACTCTGTCTCCACGTGGTCCAGATGTGTGGAGACCCCGATGTCGGCTTCCAGCAGGTAGGCGCCGCGTTCGTCGTAGGGCACCCAGCCGTCGTTGAAGAACACGGACCGGCCGGTGAGGCCCAACCGGTCGGCCAAGTCCCGCGTCTCGTTCGCCGTCCGCATGGCTGGCACGGCCGGGTTCGGGTGCCGGCCACCGAGGAACACCAGCCGCACGTCGTCGCGGTGCTGACGGGTCCGGTCGACGGCACGGACGAGGGTCTGCGGGTCGAACCAGTTGTAGAGGCCACCACCCCAGAGCAAGAGCTTGTCGTTCAAGCCGATGCCCGGAACGACGCCGCGCAGCACCGGCTTGTCGTGCACCGGTGGCCGCGCGTCGACGCCGAACGGCGCGATGTCAATCAGCGCCCGCAGCGTCACGTCCTCGTCGTAGACCAGGGGGTTGACCCGTCCGAGCGCGGCCAACGCGCCGATCCAGAACCGTCTTTGCTGGTCGCTTGCGGCCAGGAAAAAGTCGCCCCGTCGCATGGCGTTGTTGAGGACGGCCGTCGCGTTGTGCACCCTGGCGAGCCGGTCGCGGTGCGATCGCTCGCGCGACATCTCCAGGTTGCCCAGGTGGTAGGGGTCGTAGAGGTCGACGACCACCGCGGCGGCGGACCGCTCGATGGCCGGGAAGTCGTGCAGGATGCTGCCCTGGACGACCCAGACGTCAGTGCGGCCCACGAGGTCATCGACGCTGTCGATGTGACGCACGCCGAAGCCTGCCTCAGCAGGTCGTGTACAGGACGCACTCGTGACCAGCTCGACGTCGTGCTCGGCCGACAGCGCCCTGGCGAAGTGCCAGGCCCGAATGGCCGGGCCCGCCATCTGTGCACCGAGCACGTCCCCCGTGGCGACGACGACCCTGCGACTCATGGCTCGTAGACTACGGGCCTCATGACCACCGTCGCCGAGCTCTCTGCCTCACGCGAGCTGCTCGCCAACCTCATCTCGCGTGAGCTGCGCGGCAAGTACAAGCGCTCGACGTTGGGCTGGGCCTGGTCGCTCATCAACCCGCTCGCGCTGGCCGCGATGTTCACTCTGGTCTTCAGCGTCGTGTTCCAGGCCGAGGCACCAACCGGTAACCCGAGCGGGCTGACTTTCTTTCCGCTTCATCTGCTCTGCGCCCTGCTGCCGTGGACCTTTCTGTCCAACGGCATGACCGGTTCCATCGCCTCGCTCACCAGCAACGCCAACTTGGTGAAGAAGGTCTACTTCCCACGAGAGGTGCTCGTCGGGTCGGCTGTTCTTTCCTTGGTAGTGACGTTGGCGATAGAGATGACCGTCCTGGCCGTGGCGATGCTCGTCGCCGGCAACAACGTGTTGCCGTGGCTGCCGTTGGTGGTCATCCTCACGGTGTTGCAGACTGCCTTCGTCGTGGGGCTCGGCCTCGCGCTGTCGGTGCTGAACGTCTACTTCCGGGACATCCAGCACTTCCTGGCGATCTTCCTGCAGCTGTGGTTCTACGCGTCGCCGGTCATCTACCCGGTCCGGTTCGTCGAAGATGCGATCGCCAAGTCGTCGGCACTCGACGGTGTACCGGTCATGGCGATCTACCGGTTAAACCCCATGGTCGGCTTCATCCAGAGCTACCGTGCGCTGCTTTACGACCTGCGGTTTCCCGACTGGGCTGACCTCGGCTGGGTGACGGTCGCTTCGCTCGGCACTCTGGTGCTCGGCTGGAAGGTCTTCCAGCGCTTCGAGCCGCGGCTGGCGGAGGAGCTCTAGTGGCCGACGTCGCCGTGCGAGTCGAGGGGGTGCACAAGCGCTTCCGGCTGTACGCCGAGCGCAACCAGTCGCTCAAGGCCGCGATGATGCGCGGCGGCCGGGCCCGCTACGACGAGTTCTGGGCACTGCGCGATGTCAACCTCGAGATCCCGGCGGGCGCGACGTTTGCCCTGATCGGCGAGAACGGGTCCGGCAAGTCGACGCTGCTCAAGTGCATGGCTCGCATCCTGCGACCGGACCAGGGTCGCATTGCAGTCGCCGGCAAGGTCTCTGCGCTGCTCGAGCTCGGCGCGGGATTTCACCCCGAGCTCTCTGGCCGAGAGAACGTCTATCTCAACGCGTCGATCCTCGGGCTGTCCCGTAAGCAGGTGGATGCGCGCTTCGAGCAGATCGTCGACTTCGCCGGTCTCGAGCAGTTCATCGACTCGCCGGTGAAGAACTACTCCTCCGGCATGTATGTCCGGCTCGGCTTCTCCGTTGCGATCAACGTCGACCCGGACGTCCTGCTCGTCGACGAGGTGCTTGCCGTCGGCGACGAGACCTTCCAGCGGCGCTGCAATGAGAAGTTCGCCGAGCTCAAGGAGCAGGGCCGCACCATCGTCGTCGTGAGCCACGCGCTCAGTGTCGTCCGGACCATGTGCGACTCTGCCGCCTGGCTTGAGCACGGCGTCGTCAAGGAGGTGGGCACCCCGGCGCAGCTCATCGACGACTACATCGAGACGACCCACCCGGAACGCCAGGACATCGTCGACGAGGCGACGGGGGAGGACGCTGGTGTGCGCTGGGGCACGGGGGAGGCCCAGGTCGAGCGCGTCGTGCTCCTGGACAGCGCCGGGAACCCGACCAGGCAGGTGCAGATGGGTGATCGGGTGACGTGGCGACTTCACTACCGGGCCCACGAGAAGCTGGCCAAGCCGGTCTTCGGGCTCGGCCTGCACCGCCTCGACGGTGTGCACGTGAGCGGCATCAACTCCCGCGAGGCCTTTGTCCTTGACGAGATCAGCGGTCCTGGACACGTCGACTTCACCACTGACCGGCTGCCCCTGCTGCCCGGCACCTATGACGTCACTGCGGCCATTCACTCCTGGGACAACCTGCAGACCTGGGACCACCGCAACAAGGCGCTGCGCTTCGACGTCGAGCCCGGCCTCCCACGCGAGGCGGAGGGTGTGGTCGTCCTTCATGGCGCGTGGGCGCCGCACCCGGGCCCGTGAACGCGGCGCTGTCGCTGCGCGTCGCGGTCGTGCTCTACGACACCGAACCGCCCGCGCTCCAGCGGCTGCTGGACTCCCTCGATCGCGCCGTACGGCGAGCGCGAGACGACGGCGTGGTTGGCGGTGTCGTCGTGCGGATCGGCGACTGCTCCGCCCGCCCGGTGCTTGACGACCCACCCGTCCTCGGCGGGGAGCCGACGTCGTACGACGTCTTCGGGGCGAACCTCGGGCATAGCGGCGGGGTCAATCGGCTGCTCGACGGATTTTCCGAAGATGCCGCGCTGCTGCTCAACCCCGACCTGCTGCTCGCGGCTGATGCGGTGACCGAGCTGGTCCGGGCGCTGCGCGCGGACGAACGAGTCGGGCTCGTCGATGCCCGCCAGCTGCCATTCGAGCACCCCAAGCCGCATTGCCCGGAGACCGGCGACGCGCCGTGGGCCTCGATGGCCGCCTGCCTCGTGCGCCGGGCGACCTGGGAGGAGGTGAGCACACTCGACGCGACGAGCTTTCCGATGCACGGCAACGACGTCGACTTCTCCTGGCGGGCCCGGCTGGCCGGCTGGCGAGTGGTGCACGCCCCGGCCGCGCGGGTGTTCCACGACAAGCGACTGACGTCGGCGGGCGCTGTTGCGCCCAGCGAGGTGGAGGAGGAGCACGGCGCGCGGGCCGCCCTGATGCTGGCTTTCATCTACTCGCGACCCGATGTGCTTGCCCACTACTTCAAGATTCTCGAGGCCGGCAACGAGGCGCAGCGCCGTGGCGCCGCGCACGTCCGCGAGCGGCTCGCCCACGGGCCGCTGCCCCGGCTGCTCGACCCCGGTCACGAGGTCGCGGAGTTCGTCGACGGTAACTTCGCGCGCCACCGCTTCTGACTACCCACATGGGTCTGGCAGGCTGAGCACCGTGACCGACGACCTGGAAACTCGCAGTGCCTTCGCACCCACTGGTCCGCTGCACACCTTCCTGACCAGGCTGCGCACCCGCGCTGAACTCGCCGAGGCCGGAGTGCCGCTCTCTGCCCGCGTTCCTGCCGAGCAGCCGTTCCTCAGCGTGTTGACCCGCACCCAGGGGCGGCGACCGGAAACCTTGCGCGAACTGCTGCTGTGCTTCGCGGCGCAGAGCTGTGAGGACTTTGAAGTCCTGGTGCTCGCGCACGACGTGCCGGCTGGCCGCTCGAACGCGGTGGACGCCGCGATCGCTGAGCAGCCCGATCGCATGCGGGCGCGGGTACGCCGGGTCGACGTCTCCGGTGGGGGCCGCTCCCGCCCGCTCAATGCAGGTATCGCAGAGGCCACTGGTCGCTATGTGGTCGCTGTCGACGATGACGACCTCGTCCTCGCGCACTGGGTGGCCGAGTTTCGCGGGCTCGCCGACGCGCACCCGGGGCAGGTGCTGCGAGCCGTCGTGGCCGAGCAGGACGTCGCGGAGACGCCGGACGTCGCGCCCGGGCACGCGGCGGCGTCGGCCGCCCGCACGCCGTACCCCGAGCACTTCGACATGATGGCCCACCTGGTGTCCAACCTGACGCCCAACCTCGGGGTCGCTTTCCCCCGAGAGTGCTTCGACTCGCTCGGACTCTGCTACGACGAGACACTGGAGATCTTCGAGGACTGGGATCTGTTGGTCGAGGCTGCGCTGCTCTGTGGTGTCGCGTCTACACCGGAGGTGACCGGCATCTACCGGCGGTGGGTCGACGCCGGCAGCTCGATGCTCGAGGCCGGGGAGCGGGCGTGGCGAGACGACGAGCGCGCTCTCGCCGCGCGGATCGACGCGCGCGAGCTGCTCCTGCCACCGGGTGCGTTCGGCGCGTTGCGCTGGTACAAGGCCGAGCAGCTGGAGTACTCCGTCGAGCACACCCGGATGTCGGCAGCGCGCGACGCGGCTGAAGCCGAACTGGCCAGAGTCACTGCGCTCCTCGCGGCGACGCAGCAACAGATGGCCGACGTCGTCCGCTCGTACGAGGAATCGTCGAGCTGGCGGCTGACGGCGCCGGTCCGGCAGATCTCCGAGACCGCGCGGCGACTTCGGCATCGTTGAACCGAGTTAGCGGATTGGCCCTCGCCGGCGCTCCGGAAGAGGAGACTCGAGGTATGCCAGACCCTTCGCTGCTCAAGCCCTCCGACGAGGACGCCCGACTTGCTGCACTGCGTCGATACGGCATCTTGGACACGGCCGGTGAGGCGGGCTACGACGACATCGTCACGGTGGCAGCGTGCATCTGTGGGGTACCGATCGCGCTGATCTCACTTGTCGACGAGTCGCGTCAGTGGTTCAAGGCACGGGTCGGCCTCGATGTCGACGAGACGCCGCGGGAGGTTGCGTTCTGCGCGCATGCCATCGCCGCCGGCGGTTTTCTGGAGGTCTCGGACGCGTCGGCTGACCCGCGTTTCGCGGACAACCCCCTAGTGACCGGCCACCCGATGATCCGCTCGTACGCCGGCGCCCCGCTCATCACGCCCGATGGGTTCGCGCTCGGCACGCTGTGCGTCATCGACCGGGTGCCGCGGACGCTGGAGCCGCAACAGCGCGCAGCACTGGAAGCGCTGGCGCGGCATGTCGTAAGGCTGTTCGAGCACCGGCGGGCGACTGAGGCGCTGCTAGACGTCACCCGCGAATTCGAGGACTTCAGCGAACGTGTCGCGCACGATCTGAAGAACCCTTTGTCGGCGATTCGGGGCTATACCGACCTCCTGCAGCGCAAGTACGACAGCCTCGAGCCGGCGATGCGTCAGGAGATCGTCGAGCGGCTCGGTGAGCTCGCGCTCCGCACGACGGCGATGGTCGATCAAGTCCTTGACCAGGCGCGCGCGGGGGCCCACGCCGCTCGGCGAACCTCTCGGCCTCGCGAGCTGGTGACCGAGCTGCTCGCCGACGCGGCACTCGCCGACGCGGAGACCGCTGTCGAGGGCAGTTGGCCCGAGCTCCTTGTCTCCCCGGTCGACCTGCGCTGCATTGTGACCAACCTCGTCGCGAATGCACACCACTACGGCCGCAGTGCCGACGGGGTATTGCGCCTGCGCGTGTCGGCGGCTCAGCTCGGTTCAGTGGTTCACCTCACGTTCGCCGATCAAGGGCAGGGCGTGGATCCCCGTGTCCGCAGCACCCTCTTTGAGCCGTTCGTGAATGGTCCGAGCAGCCGGCTGGCCAACGAGGTCTCGACCGGTCTCGGGCTCGCCCTCGTCCGCCGCGCCGCCGAGCTGGCCGGCGGGTCGGTGACGCTGGCCGACACGGCGACGGGAGCAGCCATCGTGGTGACGCTCCCGGTCGTCGAGACCGCAAACGCGTGATCGCTCAGCGCGGACGATTCATCCGGCGTCGTTGGGCGGTCACGAGGGGTGCGGCCAGCAGAGCGGCGAGGAGACTGAGGGCGAGGATCGAGATGATCCGGCCGCGGGCGAAGCTGCTCGGCTCATAGGAGAAGCGGACGACTGAGTCACCGGCCTGCACCCGGACGCCCTTGAATGCGCCGTTGACCCGAAGCAACGGACGCTCCCTGCCGTCGACGTGCACCTCCCACCCGGGAAACCAGGCGTCGCTGATGGCCAGCACCCCGTCGCTGCCCGGCGCGAGGAGCACGTCGATGTCGTTGATGTCGTAGGTCACAGACGCGGCGGGCGTGAACGTGCCTTGGCTATTCGTGCGGTCGCGGCCGCTGGTGTCGGTGACGATCAGCTGCCTCCGCGGGTCGAAGGCCTTGTCGGTCACCGTGCGATAGGCATCCTCGTCACTGTCGGCGTACTCCACTCCCATTGGGCCGATGACGAAGGCGCGGGGCAGCGCACCCAGGTTCTCGAAGACCTGGGTGTGGCCGTCGGTGAGCACGAGCCGGAACTGGTCGGGGCGCGACGCCAGCGCCGCAGTGCCAGCGTTGTAGTCGGAGGAGACCAGGTACTTGAGGTTCACCAGGTCCAGGCGCGAGTCGTCCGCGTTAGCAGCGAGTGCGTCCCCGCGGTAGAGGTAGCCAGAGAGCGCACTGCCAAAGCCGTTGAGGATGGGGTCTACCGCTTTGATCTGGTATCCGGTGCCGGTCGGTGTCTCGAGGTCGTAGACCTGCTCGAGGTTCTTGGCGTAGGCGCTGTCGACCGCGCCGATTCGGTAGACGCCGGGGTCCCGCTCGCGCAACGCGGCGAAGATCGGGGCGTCCGGGTAGGTGCTGCGTGGCGGGATGAATGGCGCGTGGCCGTACCCGTAGCTGATCAGATCGGCTGCGGCGAAGCCGACCAGCAAGACGGAGAGCACGGCCCGACGTCGCAGCAGTCGCAGGACGGGCGGGGACAACACGAGTGCGGCCGCCGCCAGGACGACCACCGACGAGGTGGGCCCGCGGAACCAGGTGACCCGCTCCGGCATCTTCGGCACCCGCGAGGAGAGTTCGCGCGCGGCGAATGCCCCCGCCAGGACTGCGATCGACAGCGTCGCCCACCAACCGGTGTCCCGAGAACGCCCCCGAAGCCGACGCTGGGCCGCGGTGATTCCGAGGCCACCCAGCACGGCGAAGGAAAACTGCAGGAGCACGATGCCGCGCCAGTTGGGCAGGGTCGAGAAGGCGGGCAAGCGCAGCGTGGCGTCGTACACGGGGGAGATGCCGTAGGCGACCAGAGCCGCCACACCCGCGGAGATGGCGAAAAACGCGACGTCCCGTCGGCGTCGGGCCAACAGGCTCAGCGCCGTGCCAAGAAAGGCGAGGACGCCGACGTACGTCGCCGCCTCGGGAATGAGGATGCCCGCACCGTTGGGGGTGTTACGCGTGTCGCGCGAGAGCAGGCCGAGCACCTGCGCGGGGGCGAGGTGGCCGGATCGATTCTGGCCGGAACGGGTGGTCAGGCCGATCCACTCGGCAGTCGGCAACAGCTGCACCATCGCGATGCCGACGCCGATCAGGCCGCCGATCGCGAGCCACGCGACGTAGCGTCCGCGGGTCTCGTCGCGCGGTAGCACGGTGATGGCGCCGGCCGGGTCAGGCACCACGTCGAGCTCCTGGTCATCGACCCGGCGGGATCCGAAGACAAGCCGGTGCAACGCGAAGAGCCCGCTCATCGTCAGGACGTAGAGCGCAGTCTGCGGATGACCGGCGAGCAGCATGCTGCCCACTGCGGCGGCGAGAACTGCCCCCCACACCGGTGTCGCCCGCTCGCGCAACCGTTGCACCGCCAGGCAGATCAGCGGCAGCCAGACCGCGACGTCGACGTGCGGCCAACCTGACCAGGACAGCATGAACCCGCAGAACCCGAAGCTCAGCCCCGCGATGATCGAGGCGGTGCGGGATCCGCCGAGCGACCTCACGAACAGGGCGGTGAACCAGGCGGCGAGGAACATCCGCAAGGGGTAGAGCAACGCCCAGGCGAGGTGCGTCGGGAGCAGGAAGTAGAGCAGGTGCGGCGGGTAAAGGGCCGCCGGTTGGTAGATCGCGAGGTAGGGCTGGCCGAGTAGGAGGTGGGAGTTCCAGAGCGGAAAGTCGCCACCGCGGACGGCGTTGGCGGCGTACTCGTGCAGCGGGTAGAAGCCGGCGACGAGGTCGCCCAGGTCGGCGTGGTTCATGTTCACTGGGTGGGCGTCGCGGACTGCGTCGTAGATCGGCGACTGCAGGATGATGTCGATGGCCAGCGGCACCTGCCCGAAGAACACGGGGAGGAAGTTAAGAGCGACGACCGCGCCGATGACGAGCGCGGACATCAGCGGGAAGGACGAACGCAGTCGCCCTCTCACTCGCCGGCCGGGCGGTTGGCGATCCGGCGGGCACTCCACTGAGCTGTCTTGAGCAGCGTGGGATGCCGCTGCAGCGCGGCATAGGCCTTGTCGGCGATGGCATACCCCGCGTGCGACTCGATCTCGGTGCGTGGACGTGGCTCGCCGCGCAACTCGGCGATGAAAGCGTCCTTGACGTCCACCGCTGCGGTCTGCGCCTTGAGCTGCTCCTGCAGCAGGGTGATCTCGGCCATCCGCTCGCGCAGCGTGGCCTCAAGAGTGTGCACCCGCTCACCCAGATCGGTGATGTACGACGACTTCGCGGTGTTGTCCGACTCCAGCGAGCGGCTGTACGTCGCCGCTTCGGCCAGCCGCGCCGACATCTCCCGGACCTGCAGCTGGAGCAGCTCGCTGAGCCGCCCTCCCGCGGCGGCTGGTGCCGGCGCACCGGCCGGGACGGCCACCACGACGAATTGGTAGGTCGAGGACTCCGGTCCTGAGGTCGCGAGGTCGACGGCGTCGGCGGGGAGGGCGTCGAGGTCCAGCGCGATCTCCGTGGCATCGACGGGCACGGTGACCCGGAGGTTTGCGACGACGTCGAGTCCGGCAGCGGCAAACAGCTCCGCGACGCCCACAACATCGAAGAACCTCAGGTGGGTGCGGTCGAGGAGACCGGCCTCGGTGTACGTGAAGCGTCCCTGTAGCAGATCAAGGCGCACCGCGGCATGGGTGACGTTGGGCAGCGAGACGACGACGTGCCCTCCCGGCGCGAGCATGGCTGCCGTGCGCCGAAGCGTCGCCGGGGGATCGACCAGGTGCTCGAGCACGTCGAGCAGCAGGACGACATCGAAGCGGCGACCCTCGAACTCGGTGTCGAGGTCGAGGGTCTCGACATCGCCGACGACGACCTGTTCACAGACATCGTTGGCCGCCGCGGCCGCCTCGGCGTCAATCTCGATGCCCCAGACCCGGCAGCCACGGCGGACCACCTCGCGCGCGACGCTGCCGTCGGCGAGGCCGACGTCGAGGACGGTGCTGCCCTCGGGTGTGAGGAGCACTGCTTGTGAGTGCGAGCTGTTCAGGTCGGCGAGATCGACCTCACGCGCGTAACGCGACGAGTTCACGGCGGCCCTCCTTCAGTGCGGTGTCGAGGACGTCGGGCCAGTGCGCCGTCCGGCCGGTGGTGGCCCAGGTCTGCAGCACGCTCTCGATCTGCGCGCGCTGCGATCGCCACGCTGCGTCATCGGTCAGCAGTCGGTGCAGGTGCGCGACGAAGCCAGCCGGGTCGTCGGCGATCGCAAGGGGCGTCGTCCCCGCGGTAACGATGCCCTCTGCGCCGTGTGACGTCGTCACCGTCGGCACGGCGTACTGCAAGGCTTCGACCGTCTTGATCTTCACGCCGGCGCCGTAGCGGATCGGGGAGATGACGACGCGGGCTGAGTCGTAGAGGGCAGCCAGATCCTGGACGAAGCCGACGAACTCTAGGTTCGGCCCGGCCAGCCGGCGGACACTGGCCGGTGGGTTGGCGCCGGTGACCCGCAGCCGGACCCAGGGCAACGCGGCGGCCAGGTGTGGCAGCACCTGCTCGGCGAACCAGCGCAGCCCGTCGGCGTTGGGCGAGTCGTCGTCGCGGGCCAGCCACCCGGCGACGTAGACGAGGTCGCGGCGCCGGCCGGGTCCTGACGGGGTCGGTGTGATGCCCGGGGTGAGCGGCTCGACGACGGACACGGGCGCGTGACCGGCGACGGAGGAGAACCACGCGGCCTCATCCGGGGAGATGCTCACGACGCGGTCGGACAACCTCGTGATCCGCTCCTCGAGTGCCCGGTATTCGTCTGCTTCCCTGCGGAGCTGGGTTGCGGCGCGGCCGCTCGCCATGGCGGCCTGACGCTCGAGGCGCACGTGGAAGAGCGCCTCGGCGTCGTAGACCAGCACCGCTTCCGGCTGCGATGCGCGGATGGTCTCGGCGAAGTAACCCCAGTTGTGTGGGCGGGAGATCACGATGACGTCATAACGCACCGCGGGGGAGGCGAGGTGCTCGACCATCTCCTCGACCTCGCCGCGCACCAGTTCGGCGCCGAACCGACCCAGGGCGGCCGGGTCGGCGTTGCGGTGGTTGGTCGGGTGGAAGCAGACCGCCCAGCGAGCGAAGTCGAGCTCCTCGATGAGGTCGTGCATACGGCCGAAGCCGGCGCCGAGCCCAGGGTCGGGCAGCATGTCGTCGACGATAAGAAGCCTCGGCGGGTTGCCGCGTCCCCGGTGCACCGCCCGGTCGACAGCCGCCGGGTTCGTCGGGTCAGCCGGCTCCTGCTCGGCGATCACCGCGGCCCACTTGTCGCGAAACGCGGCACCGTTCCGTTTGAAGAGGAACTCCTTGAAACGGCTCTGGGTGGACATCGACTCGTGGTGGCGGATCTTCGACGCGGGCTCATACAGCACCCGGTGGCCGCGCTGCCCGAGCTCGAGGCAGAAGTCGACGTCCTCGTAGTACGCCGGGTAGTAGCGCGGATCGAAGCCGCCGACTTCGTCAAAGACGGCTTTGCGGACCAGCAGCGAGCAGGCCGAGACGTAGTCGACGTGGCGCCGGTACGAGTAGGCGTCCGTGTCCATCGGCAACCCTCGCCCCACGGGGGCCGTGGACCCGTCGGCCCAGAGCACCGAGCCGGCTTCCTGCAACGAGCCGTCGGGAAAGAGGATCCGCGAGCCGACTGCTGCTGCCTCGGGGTGCTCGTCAGCCGCGGTCACGAGGGCGTCGAGCCAACCCGGCTCGGCGGTGACGTCGTCGTTGAGCAGCAGCAGCAGCTCGCCGCAGGCCAGTGTCGCCGCGTAGGTGTTGCCGCCCCCGAAGCCGAGGTTGACAGACGACACGACCACCCGGACACCACGGAGCTTGCGCTGGGCGAAGAGCACGAGGTCCGGGGTCGCGCCGTTGCACACGACGATGACCTCGTAGGGGACCTGCGCCCCGGCATGCGCGCCGACCGAGGTGAGGCACTCGGCCAACAGCCACGGGGAGTGCATCGAGAGCACGATCACGGACACCCGTGGCGCGTCGCTCGTTGGCAGCGTGATGACGTCCATGCCGGGCCGAGTCTAGAGCGCGCAGGCCCGGCGCTACGGTGTTGACCATGCGCGTCGTCGTCGTCGGCCCGACCCACCCCTACAAGGGGGGCATTGCCCAGCACACGACCGAGCTCGCGCACCGCCTCGCCGCAGCCGGTCACGACGTCGACCTGTGGTCCTGGTCCGAGCAATACCCGCAGCGGCTCTATCCCGGTCAACAGCGCGTGCCCAACGATGCACCGGAGCTGTCCCTCTTCCCGCGGACGTCGTACCCGCTGTCGTGGCGGCGGCCCGACGGCTGGCTGCGCGCCGGACGACGGATGTCGGCGTACGACGTCGTCGTCGTCGTCGTGGTGACACCGGTGCAGGCGCCTGCCTACCTCGCGATGCTGATGTCGCTGCGGCGCCGGACTCGGGTGGTCGCGCTGTGCCACAACGTGCTGCCGCACGAGCGCGGCCGAGCGGACCTGCCCCTAACGAAGGCGCTGCTCCGCCGCGTCGACGCCCTGCTCGTGCACTCCGAGGCGGAGAGGGACAGAGCGGTCGCGCTGACGGTCGCGACAGTGGTCGTCACACCCTTGCCGCCGCTGGCGCTGACGGCGGTCGCTCCGTTGCCGGCGGGTGACCCGCCGGTCGCGCGGCGGCTGCTCTTCTTCGGCATGATCCGCCGCTACAAGGGACTGGACGTCCTGCTCCGCGCGCTCGCGCTCGTCCCAGGCGTCTCGCTGACCGTCGCGGGGGAGTTCTGGGAGGACGAGGGCGCGATCCGGGCGCTGATCAGCGAGCTCGGGATCACCGACCGTGTCGAGGTCCGCAGCGGCTACGTCGCAGCCTCGGAGGTGCCGGCCTTAGTCCGCTCCGCCGACGCGTTGGCGCTGCCCTACCGCTCCGCGACGGCGTCGGCGCACGCTTACATCGCCCACTCCCACGGGCTGCCTGTCGTGGGCACGAGGGTCGGCAACATCCCCGAGCAGGTCCGCGACGGGGTCGACGGGCTACTGGTGGCTCCCGATGACCCGGCTGGTCTGGCTGACGCGATCACCCGGCTCTACGAGCCTGGCCGGCTCGACGTCCTCCGGGCCGGCGCCAGGGAGGCCGGCGCGCGTGGCGGGGACCGTCTGTGGGCGGCGTACGTCACCGCCTTCGAGAAAGCGGCCACGGGCTAGGCCGTCCCGATCGCCCCAGCGACTAGACTCGCCGCTCATGCCACCCTCCACGAAGCGCGCTGCAGTGCGCGTGGTCCCTGATCCCGAGTCGATCAAGGTCACCATTGTGCTGCCCTGCTACAACGAGCGGGCGCACGTCATGCAGGAGATTGTCCGCATCACCGAGGCGATGGACGCCAGCGAGTACTCCTATGAGCTGTTCATCCTCGACGACGGGTCGACCGACGGCACGCGCGAGGTGCTGTCGAAGGCAGCAGCAGATTTCCCGTCGATTCGCTACCTCCCCCTGCCGCGCAACGGTGGGTCGGGCACCGCGCGCCGGATCGGCACGCAGCAGGGCCGCGGCGAGATCGTGGTGTGGACCGACGCCGACATGACCTATCCGAATGAGCGGATCCCAGAATTCGTCCGGATGCTCGACGAGGACCCGGCGTTGGAGCAGGTGGTCGGGGCGCGTACCTCCGAAGAGGGCACCTACAAGCTCTTCCGGGTGCCGGCGAAGTGGGCCATCCGGCGAATCTGCTCGTTTCTGACCAGCACCAAGATTCCCGACCTCAACTCGGGTCTACGAGCCTTCCGTCGCGAGACATCGCTGCCCTATCTCCGGCTTCTCCCGGCCGGCTTTTCCTGCGTCACGACGCTGACAGTCGCCTTTCTGTCCAACCAGCACGTCGTGGAGTACATCCCCATCGACTACGCGAAGCGTGCGGGTAAGAGCAAGTTCCACCCATTCCGAGACGCCTATAAGTACATCCTGCAGGTGCTGCGGATGGTCATGTACTTCAACCCGCTGAAGATCCTCATGCCCCTCGCGCTGTGGATCATGGGTCTCGCCACGGTCAAGCTGCTCGTCGTCGACGTCTTCATCCGCGACTTCCGGGTCACCGGTTCGACGATCCTGACGATGGTGATCGGATTCCAGATCGCGGCGTTGGCGTTGATCGGCGACCTCATCGTCAAGTCGCGCTCCGACTGATCGGCGTACGACGGTGGGTGGCAACCTCGAGCGCCAGCAGCAGCTGGCCTACTCCGACTTCCAGGAGAAGATGCTCGACGAGGGAAAGCGGCGTACCAAGGCGGCGAAGATCGCCAGTGTGCTGGGTCACTTCCTCGGCCGGGATGACTTTGCCGGGCTTGTGGTCGCCGATGTCGGCTGTTCGGTCGGCTTCATCTCCGACGAGATGCGACGCCGCGGGGCGAAGACCTTCGGTGTCGACATCGACGTACCCGGGCTGGCCAAGGCGCACCAGCGCTTCGGCAGGGAGATCTGCTTTGTGTGCGCGGACGGGGAGGCGCTGCCCTGGGCCGACTCGTCGGTCGATGTGGTGGTCTTTAACCACATCTACGAGCACGTCGTCGACCCGGACGCGGTCATGGCCGAGATCCGCCGGGTTCTCACCCCCGATGGCGTGGTGTACCTCGGCCTCGGCAATCGGCTCGGCGTGATGGAACCGCATTACCGGCTGCCCTTTCTGTCCTGGCTGCCGCACGGCGCGGTCGCTGACCGCTACGTGCGCGCCTTCGGTCGTGCTGACTCCTATTACGAGCGCTTCCGCGGGCGCACTGGCCTGCGCCGGCTGGTCGGCGGTATACACGTCTGGGACTACACCGTTCCGGTGCTCGCCGACCCGGTCACCTTTCACGCGACGGACATGGTCAAGGGACCGCTCACCAAGGTGCCAACAGCTGTCCTGCGCGCGGCCCGGCCGATCGTCCCGACCTATATATGGGTGGGCAGCAAGAGCCCTCGCGGCCCGCTAGGCCCGACGCCGACGGTGGCGCCGACACGCGTCACGGGGTGAGTGCACTGTCGTCGCCTCGGGGTCGTCGCCTCGTGCGGGTGCTCGGGGTGTTGGTCTTCGTCGGCTTCCTCACCGCAGCCGTTCTGAGCCAACGAGGCGCCATCGTTGACGCTGCGGACGCGCTCTCACCGTGGACGGTGCTGCTTTCGCTGCTGCCGGTGCTTGTCGGCCTCTACTGCTCAATGCTGTCGTGGCGTGCAGTGTTGGCTGACCTCGGCTCGCCGCTACCTCGTCGTACGGCGCAGCGCATCTTCTTCCTCGGCCAGCTCGGCAAATACGTCCCGGGCAGCGTGTGGCCCGTGCTGGCTCAGATGGAGCTCGGTCGCGACCACAAGGTGCCGCGGGCGCGTACGGCGGCGGCCGGTGTCGTCTCGGTCGCCCTTGGGATGACTGCTGCGTTGGTCGTGGCCGCCGCCACCCTGCCGCTTCTGGGGGAGGGCGGCCGCTATCTCGGTGCGCTGGCAGTGCTGCCGCTTGCTGTCGTCGGGCTGCAGCCGCGGATTCTCACGCCAGTCATCAACTGGGGCCTGCGGCTGATCAGGCGGCAGCAGCTGGACACCCCGCTCACCGGGCGCGGCATCCTGCGCGGCGTCGCCTGGGCCACTGCAACCTGGCTGTGCAACGGCGTACACATCTGGATCGTCGCCCGCGACCTCGGCGGCACCGGCGGGGAGGGTCGGTTGCTCGCACTGTCGGTGGGCTCGTTCGCGGTTTCCTGGGCGGCTGGCTTCCTGGTGTTCGTCGCACCTGCCGGCGCCGGGGCGCGCGAGGCGGCACTGATCGTGACGATGGGCTCGGTGCTGCCCACCGGCGCCGCGACGCTGCTCGCCCTGGTGTCGCGGCTCGTGCTGACCGTGGCCGACGTGCTGTGGGCCGGCGTTGCTCTGGTGGGCAGCCGCGGCACGATGGCCACCCTGCGCACCGAGCGACTCGACGCCCCGGCTGAGGAGTGAGCTGGACGTAAAGCGAATCGAGATGTTGCTCGCCTGGAATGGGTGAGGGTGCAAGACTTCTGTCATGGCCGACGCACGAGAGACAGTCGTCTTCCGCTGGTTGGCTGCCGGCGATTCAGGCGACTTCGATGTCTTCGACGAGCTTCTTCATCCCGAGGTGGTGGTCCACGCACCGTTGGGTCTCGCCACGGCGAGCGTCGAGGCCGAGAAGGCGGTGTGGAAGGACGCCCTCACCGCCATGCCCAACCTTCGTCATTCCGTGCAGGAGGTCGTCGTGGACGGGGACGTCGAGATGGCCCGTGTCGTCGTAACCGGGACGATGACGGCTGGATTCGCTGGCATCGAAGGCACCGGCAGAAGCTTCCGCATCGATCAGGCGGTGATCACCCACCTACGTGACGGGAAGGTCACAGAAGCGTGGGAGATTGCCGACATCGCAGCCTTGCGAGAGCAAGTCGCAGGCGGTCTGACCGCTAGCCCGTAGCGCCCGATTGGGGCCGGCCCAACCCGTCGTACCGACGTCATGGCTACGTGCTTGCCGGGGGCGACCGACGCCGTTCGCGTTCACCAGTGCGGCTCGCGCCGCGGTGATCACTGCCAACCCCGCCGAGGGGGCCCGCCGCGCCCGCGCCGCCCGCGACCTCCCCTCCGGTACGACGACCCACCGGCTCAACGACGTTGTGGGGAGGATCCCGGTCGCTCCGACGACCGCGCAGCTCCCCACAACGGGATGGCCGATTGGCGGCGGTCCATGTCATCGGGCCATCAAGGCCCGCCGCTGATCCTTGGCCCCTCAGCAATCGCGCCACGTCTGGCCGGGTTCAGAGATCACGACTGATTTGTTGCGCTCCGCCGTTATCGTCATGAGGTGCGCCCAACTCCCTTACGCCTGGTCACCTCGCTGCTCCTCGTCACCGTGGGGGTTCTGTCACCGCTCTCGGCCACGACGTCGGCGTCCGCCGACGTCTCGGTCAGCGAGACGTACGTGCGACCGGCCGATGGCATCTTCAAGCTCGAGGGGCATGGTTGGGGGCACGGTCGTGGCCTCAACCAGTGGGGCGCCCAAGGAGCCGCGCGCACCGGCGTCTCCTACCAGAGGATCGTCGAGACCTACTATCCCGGCACGTCGATGTCGACCCTCCCCGACTCCCCGATCCGGGCGCTGCTGGAGTACGACGACGAGGTTGACGTCGCGGTGCGCAGCGCCGCTGGTCTCGGCGCCCGCGACCTCGCGACCGGCGTCCGCTACGCCCTGTCCGGCACCCCGGCGCGCTGGCGGATCACCGTCGACGCTGGTGGTCTGCACCTAGAGCACTTCACGAACAGCACCTGGTCCCGCTGGACGGCGCCGGACGGCAAGACGGCGTGGACCGGGCCGCTGGAGTTCGACGGGGCGAGCCCCCTGCGCGTCTTCTTCGCCGACGGTACGGCGAGGGACTACCGCGGCACCGTGCGGGGCGTGCGCACGTCGTCGACCGCATTGCAGACGGTCAACGCGCTCGGCCTCGAGGACTACCTGCGTGGCGTCGTGCCGCGCGAATCGCCGGCGTACTTCCACCCGGAGGCGCTCAAGGCGCAGTCCGTCGCAGCCCGGTCCTACTCGGCCAACAAGCGCGACCGCGCCCCGGCTTCGGCGCAGGCCGACATCTGCTCGACCACGCAGTGCCAGGTCTACGGCGGGATGCGGCTGGTTTCGGCGAGCGGGACGACGACCGAGCTGGAGAACACCTCGACCAACGCCGCCATCGACGCGACCGCGGGGCAGGTACGCACCTTCGAAGGCAAGGTCATCTTCGCGGAGTTCTCTGCGTCGAACGGCGGCTTCTCCACCGCGCACGCCGTCTTTCCATACCTGGCGGCCCAGGCCGACCCGTGGGACGCGCTCGAGTCGCCGCACCATTACTGGACCGCACAGGTGACGGCCGCCGAGATCGAGAGCAAGTACCCCAGCGTCGGGCGGCTGGCCCGGATCCGGGTGCTGACCCGTGACGGCAATGGCGAGTGGGGTGGCCGGGTCAAGCGGGTGGTGCTGGAGGGTACGACGTCCTCCGGCGCGTCGACCTCGGTCGAGGCAACCGGCGGCGGCATCTACGCGGCCAACCCGTGGTCCGGCGGGTCGGACAACGGCATCCGCGGCTCCTGGTGGCACTTCCGGTCGACGACGTACGACGCCGGGATCATCAGCCAGGACCCGGTGCCGATCCTGGTGCGGCCGCCAGGCGTGGCCACCTCCGCCGTGAGCGTGGTCGTCGAGAACAGGGGCGGCCTCGACTGGCCGGTGGCTGACCTGCACCTGGCACTCGCGCTTCCTCCGGGCAGCGCGGACAAGCTGTCCAACGGGTCGACCCGGCCCGGCGCTTTCGTCCGCAACCTCACCGAGCCAGGCGCGTCCGTCGTGCGGCCGGGCCACCGGGCTGAGCTGCGGCTTGCGCTCGACGCGGCGTCCGTATCCGGCGGTACCTACCTACCTGCGTACCGCCTGCGGATCGGCAGCGGGGCGCTCTTCGGGCCCAATGTCGCGCTCACGGTCGTCGTCGTCGACCCCACCCTGACGGCGTCGCGGGTGAGTGTCACCGGCGAGCCGGCTACGGGCGAGGCGCCGTCCCCGGTCGCGCCGGACGGCTCGGTCGTCGTCCCGCGCGCCGGCAGCACCGCGGTCACCGTGAAGATCCGCAACACCGGAAACGTCGCGTGGCCGGTGGCCGGAGCGGTCAAGCTCGGTGCGTCCGGGCCGCGTGGGCGGGCCAGTGGCTCCGCCGGGCCGGCCTGGTCGCACCCGACGAGACCGGCAGTGCTCTCCGGCGCCGACGGCGTTGAGGGCGCCGCGAAGGTTGCGCCGGGCGAGGTCGGCGTCTTCCGCTTTGCGCTGCACGGCAACGATCTCGCGGTCGGCACCAACGCTGAGCTGTTCGAGCCGCTGTGGGAGGGCTTCCGCTGGATCAGTGGGGCGCCCGTCGGTCTTCGGGTCGTGCGGGTCGACGGGGCCGTGGGGCGGCTCGCCCAGCTGGCGGAGCCGGTGTCCGCCTCCGTCGTCCTGACCAACCAGCCAGGGTCGTTAACGACCCTGGTCGTCCGGGCGCGCAACCTGGGCCGCGACGCCTGGCCGGTGGGTGACGACTCGCTCGTGACGACTCCAGCGGGCCGGACGAGTCCGTTGCGCGCGCCGTCGTGGCCGTCGGCCGATCGGGTGGGCACGCTGCGCGCCAACCTCAGTCGTCCCGGCGTCGAGGCGGTGCATCCCGGGGAGGTCGGTGAGTGGCTCCTGCCGCTGTCCGCGGCGCGGGTGCGGGCCGGTGACTACATCGAGAGCTTCCAGCTCACTGCGGGATCGCAGCGCTATGGACCTACCGTGACGGTACGCGCGACCGTCCGCGAGGCGGTGTTCGCCGGCGTCGTGACCCGCGTCGTCTCGTCCGCGCTCGTGGTGCCGCGGGCCGGCAGCGCTACGGCGTACGTCGACGTGCGCAACACCGGCAATACCGGCTGGCCAGTAGCTGGCTTGGTGCGGCTCGGCGTGCCAGGCGGTCGCACTTCACCATCACGGCACCCGGCGTGGCTCGCACCGACGCGGCCGACGGCGGTCGCCAGCAACCTGACCCGGCCCGGCGCGATCGAGGTGCGCCAGGGCGAGACCGCCCGCCTGGTCTTCCCGCTGGCCGGCAACAACCGCGCCGCGGGCTCCTTCACTGAGACCTTCGGCGTGCTCTGGGAGGGCTGGAGGTGGTCCGGCGTCGCTCCGCAGGTGTCGTTCACCATCCGATGACGCCCGAACCGTCGGGCGCCCTCCGATGAGGTGGAGCGCAGCCCGGTGAAGGTTGGGCTGGTCGTTGAGCAGCTCCTTGCGCCAGTCCCTGGCGGGACAGGTCGCTACACCCGCGAGATCGCCCGCGCGGTAGCCGCGCAGCTGCGCGACGACGGGCGGCCGACGTCGTACACCGCCTGGCACCGTGACCTCGTGCGGGCTGAGGTGCCAGGTGTGGCCGGTCCTTACCGGCTGCCGCTCGGCCGCCGCACGCTCGCCCGGTTGTGGGAGCGCGGTCGCGGCCCAGTGCCAGGTCGGGGCCTCGACGTGGTGCACGCACCGACGCTGCTCGTGCCGCCCCGGGCCGGCAGAGCCCTCGTCGTGACCATCCACGACGCGGTGCCCTGGACGCACCCGGAGACCCTGACGCCGCGCGGAGTCGTGTTCCACCGGCGGATGGCGGCCCGGGCCGCCCGCGAGGCCGACGTGGTCATCGCCGACAGCCAGGCCGCCGCCGCTGATCTCGAGGCGGTCCTTCGGCTGGGGGACCGCCTGCGCGTGGTCTCTCTCGGCGTGAGCGCTGACCTGGCAGTGCCGTGGGACGCCGCGGCTCGGACGAGGCGGCTCGGCCTGCCGGAGTCGGGTTGGCTCGTCTCGGTGGCCACGTTGGAGCCGCGCAAGGGTCTCGACGTCGCGCTCGCTGCGCTGGCCCGCCCAGAGGCTCCTGACCTGCCGCTCATCCTGGTGGGACAGCCGGGTTGGGGAGGGGTGGATCTCGATGCGGCGGCCCGCGCGGCGGGGCTGCCGCCCGCCCGGGTCCGTGCGCTCGGTCGCCTCGACGACGCGGATATGGCCTCGGTGCTGACCGGTGCGGTGGTGGCGGTCGTGCCATCGCGCGCCGAGGGGTTCGGACTGCCGGTCCTCGAAGCCATGAGCCTCGGCGTACCGGTCGTCGCTTCCGACGCGCCAGCGCTGGTCGAGGTCGCTGCCGGTGCGGCGCTGCATGTGCCTGTCGGCGACGCGGCCGCCCTCGCGGTCGCCCTGGCCCGTCTCGTCGGCGACGAGGGTGAGCGTGACCGGCTGGCTGGGGCGGGTCGCGAGCGGGCTAAGGACTTCAGCTGGGAGCGAGCCGGCGCCGATACGGTGCGGGCGTACGCCGACGCGATGCGATGACGTCGATTTCCGCCCGTGCAGCGCAGCGGCGGCGTAGGGTTTGACCCGAAGGATCCACCCGAAACGACCTCGGAGAGGGGCTCGCCGGACCGTGTCACCGCGCGTGCTGGTCGACGCGACCGCCGTACCCGCAGACCGAGGGGGAGTCGGGCGCTACGTCGACGGTCTGATCGCCGCGCTGGACGTTGCTGACGCCGACCTCGCGGTCGCCTGCCAGCGCGCCGACGCCGAACGCTACGGCCGGGTCGCGCCGTCCGCGCGGATCGTGGCCGGACCGGCCGCGATCAGCCACCGGCCGGCCCGCCTGGCCTGGGAGCAGACAGGCCTGCCCATGGTCGCCCAGCAGGTGCAGGCCGATGTCGTCCACTCGCCTCATTACACGCTGCCGCTGCGCGCCGGCCGCCCGGTCGTGGTCACCCTCCATGACGCAACCTTCTTCACCGAGCCCGACATGCACACCACGGTCAAGGGCACCTTCTTCCGGTCGGCGACTCGCACTGCCGTGCGTCGGGCCGCGCGGTGCATCGTGCCGTCGAAGGCGACTCGCGACGAACTGGTCCGCGTCGTCGACGCTGACGCCACTCGACTCGATGTCGCCTACCACGGCGTCGACACGCGTGCCTTCCGACCGCCGACGACGGAGGAGTCCCGCCGGACCAGGGCCCGGCTGGGCCTGGGTCCTGACGTCCGCTACATCGCCTTCCTGGGCACCATCGAGCCGCGCAAGAACGTGCCGAACCTCATCCGGGCGTGGGTGCGGGCGTTTGCTGCGACCGACGCACCGCCGGCCCTGGTGCTCGTTGGCGGGGCTGGCTGGGACGAAGACGTCGACGCGGCGGTCCGGGACGTACCACCCCAGCTGCGCCTGTTGCGTCCCGGCTACCTCCCGCTGGGCGATCTTCCCGGCTTCCTCGGCACTTCGGCCGTCGTCGCCTACCCGAGTCATGGAGAGGGTTTCGGGCTTCCCGTGCTCGAGGCGATGGCGTGCGGCGCAGCGGTGCTGACGACGCAGCGACTGTCCTTGCCCGAGGTCGGCGGTGACGCGGTGGCGTACACCGAGCCCGACGCCGGGTCGATCGCCGCTGCGCTGACGGCGCTGCTCGCCGATGAGGCTCGGCGTACGTCGTTGAGCGCCGCCGGACTGGCCAGGGCGCAGGAGTTCACCTGGGCGGCGAGCGCTGAGGCGCACCTCGCCAGCTACGCCCGCGCCGCTGCGGAGTGAGCTTCCGTCCTCGACCGGACGGGCCACCGCTACGCGTCGTGGTCGTCACCTGGCAGCCCGGGGACTCCCTCGACGCCTTCCTCGACTCGCTCGCCGACGCAACGGCAGGACCCCCGCCGACGGTCGTGGTCGCCGACAACGGCTCGACCGATGGCGCAGTGGAGCGCGCGGCGCTCCGGCCGGGGGTGACGGTGGTGCGCACCGGCGCCAACCTCGGCTACGGCGGCGCGGCCAACTTCGGCATTGCGCACGACAGCGGCCCCCATGATGGCGTGGCCGGTGGGGTGACGGGCGAGCTCGTGGTCGTCGCCAACCCCGACATCGTCTGGCACCACGGCGCCATCGACGAGCTCGTCGCTGCGGCCGGCCGGTGGCCTGACGCGGCCGCGTTGGGTCCGGCGATCCTCACTCCGTCGGGAGAGCTCTACCCGTCGGCGCGGTCCTTCCCCTCGCTTTCACGCGGCATCGGTCACGCGCTGCTGGGCTGGTGGTGGCCGACCAACCGCTTCACCCAGTCCTACCGGCGAGAGCGCCGTGACCCCGTCGAAGCGACGGCGGGCTGGCTCTCTGGCTCCTGCTTGCTGCTGCGCCGTGAGCCTTTCGACGAGATCGGCGGGTTCGACCCCGCGTACTTCATGTACTTCGAGGATCTCGAGCTGTGTCGCCGGTTCTCGCGCGCCGGTCGGTCGAGCGTCTACGTTCCCTCGGCCATCGTCACGCACGAGGGTGGGGCAGCGACGCGGCACGCCAAACCCGCGATGCTCAAAGCACATCACCGCAGCGCCTACCGCTACATCGCGTCGGAGTACGCCGGTCTGCGCTGGCTGCCCGTGCGACTGGCTCTCGGCGGTGGGCTGGTGGTGCGTTACCTGCTTTCGCTCGTCCTGCGTCCAGTGCGCGAGGGCGCCCGGCCGACCCGGTCGGCCGCGGACCTGCAGTCCGGCGTGAGCTCGTCCCGGAAAGCATCCTGAATGGACGCCGTGCTGCTGGTTGGCGGTCAGGGAACCCGGCTGCGTCCGCTGACCAGCACGACGCCGAAGCCGATGCTGCCAACTGCCGGCGTACCGTTCCTCGAGCACCTGCTCGCGCGCGCGAAAGCGGGCGGCGTCGACCACGTCGTGCTGTCGATGGCCTACCGACCCGAGGTGTTTCAGTCCTACTTCGGGGACGGCTCGTCCCTCGGCATGCGGCTGACCTACGTCACCGAGCCTGAGCCGCTGGGCACGGGCGGCGGGATCCGCAACGTTGCCGAGCACCTGCGCGGTGACGACTTCCTCGTGTTCAACAGTGATGTGGTCAGTGGTCTGGCGATCGCGTCGCTCGTCGAGACCCACCGCGCGTCGGGGGCGGACGCGACCCTGCACCTGACGCCGGTCGCGGATCCGTCCGCTTTCGGCATCGTGCCCACCGATGCGGGCGGGCGTATCACTGCTTTCCTCGAGAAGTCGCCGCCGCCGTGGCCGACGAACCTCATCAATGCCGGGTGCTACGTCTTCGCTCCCGGCATGCTCGACCGCATTCCCGAGGGGCAGGTCGTGTCAGTGGAGCGGGAGACCTTTCCTGACCTGCTCGCCGCCGGCGGCCGGATGCAGGCCCACGTCGACGATGGGTATTGGCTCGACCTCGGCACCCCGGCCGCCTTTGTCCGCGGTTCGTGCGACCTCGTGCTCGGGCGAGTCGCGTCCGCCGCCCTGCCCGGACCGGTCGGCGAACGTCTGCTCCTCGACGGCGCGGTCGTCGCGGCGGACGCTGTCGTCTCCGGCGGTACCACGGTAGGTCGACAGGCGGCCGTCGGCGCCGGGGCGACCGTCGACTCGTCCGTTCTCTTCGACGGAGCCGTCATCGAGGCCGCGGCGACAGTGCGCAACTCGGTGGTCGGCCGCGGCGCGCGCGTCGGCGCGCGCGCGGTGCTCGATGGCGTCGTGCTCGGGGATGGAGCCGTCGTCGGGGCGGACAACGAGCTGCTCACCGGCGTACGCGTCTGGCCCGGCGCCGTGATCGCTGCGGGCACCGTGCGCTTCTCTGCCGACGCCTAACCCGTACGGCGCCTACGCCCCTCGGGTCCCGAGGTCATTGCGGGGAGTTCTGCGGTCGTTCTGGCGACCGCGAAACTCCCCACAACGCGCGGGTGGCGAGGGGCGCGGGTGGCGAAAGGCGCGGGTGACGAGGGGGGTCAGCCAGCTGCCTTCTCGGGAGCCTTGGACTTGGGCCCGTCGGCTCGGTAGTCACCGATGAAACCCTGGATCGCCTCGCCAGAGACGCCCTTGCACATCTGCGAGGCGCCCCAGCTCGTCATGCCGATGTTGTTGTCGCCCTCGAAGTCGCCACGGTTGTACGGCGCCACGATGAGCTTGGGCCCCCCGCCGAAGCGCCGATCGGTGATCTCCGAGATGTTGCGGGAGATCTTGCGCAGGGTGTCCAGATCATCGCCGCTGGCCTGCTTGTCGTACCAGACGACGACGTAGCCATGCTCGAGGTTGTGCACGAGTCGCTCCGGCTGGATGACATCGTCGCGGTCGTAGAACAGCTTGTTCGGCGCGGCCGCCTGCAGGTAGTGGTCGCCTCCAGTGGGCGGGGTCGTGGCATAGCTCACTTGGGTGATCCCGGCCAGCTTCGCGTCGGACGCCCCCGGCCCCACGTGCTGTCCGCTCAGCTCCTTGTCGGCCTCGACGGGATCCGTGCAGCCCGCGTCGGCTTTCGGTGTGCCGAGCGCCGTGAGCGCGGCGTCATCATCCGAGCCGCCGAAGACCACAGCGCTGGCGATGAGGCCGGCGGCCAGGAGCACCGCGATGCCGACGAAGATGTACGTCGTTCGGCGCTCGGTGTTCTTCTGCTGCTTCTTGATCTCCTCGATACGCCGGCGGCGGTCGTTGTTCTCGGACTTCTTCGCCACGGTGGTCCCTTGTGTCGGACTTCGGAAAGGTCGATGAGCTTCGGCGGAGTCTAGTTGCTCCCCGCCGGTGCTTAACGTCGGCAGCCCGCGGCGAGTGCCCGTCGGTGGCGCGTCGTACGGTGGTGCGGTGGTCATCTCGGCCGATGCGGCTCCGCAGCACACCATCCTCCGCACGCGGGGACCGGTCGACCTCCGGGCCACGCTCGGCGGCCTGCGGCGCGGCAGCCGGGACCGCGCGACGGTCTTCGCCGACGGGGTCTGCTGGCGCGCATTCCACACCCCTGCGGGCCCGGCCACGTTGCGCTTGGCCGGCCGTCCTGCGACCGGTGAGGTCGAGGCGACCGCGTGGGGCGTCGGTGCCGAGTGGGCGCTGTCGAGCGCCGCTGACCTCGTCGGCGCCCGGGACGACCTCGAGGGGTGGGCGCCACGACATCCGCTGCTGCGCGACCAGCACCTACGCCACCCCGGCCTGCGGATCCCGCGGAGCGGGTTGGTCTTCGACACCCTGCTGCCGACCGTGCTGGAACAGAAGGTCACCGGCACCGAGGCGCGGCTGTCCTACGCGCAGCTGCAGCGCAGGTGGGGCGAGCGGGCTCCCGGCCCGATGGCGCTGGTCGTCCCGCCCAGCGCTGCCGTCGTGGCTCGAATCCCGTCGTGGGAGTGGCACCTCGCCGGTGTCGACCACAGTCGGTCCCGTACGGCGGTGACAGCCGCGGGCTTCGCGGGTCGGCTCGAGGAGGCCGTCGAGATGTCACCGACAGAGGCGCAGCAGCGCCTGCGCGCGGTCGCCGGCATCGGTGCATGGACGGCGGCCGAGGTGGCCCAGCGGGCGCTCGGCGACGCCGACGCGGTGAGCGTCGGCGACTACCACCTGGCGCATTTTGTCGGCTGGGCACTGACCGGGCACCGGGTCGACGACGACGAGATGCTGGAGCTGCTCGAGCCCTACCGGCCGCACCGCTACCGAGCGGTCCGGCTGCTCGAGTTGCTCGGCGTGCGCCATCCGTCGTATGGCCCGCGAATGACCATCGTGGACCGCCGCCGGATGTAGTTCAGCGAGCTGGTGGGCGCCGCTACCCCCGGCTCACCGCTCGACGATGAACCGGCGGGCGTCGCGCGGGGGTCGCGCCGTCGGCGCCCTGGCGGGTCGGCCGATGGCCACGGCACCCATCGGGTCCCACGTGTCGGGCAGGCCGAGCGCCCGTCGCGTCGGCTCGGGGCAGAACATCGTGGAGCTCACCCAGCAACTGCTGAGTCCCTCGGCGGTCAGCGCGATGAGGAAGTTCTCGACCGCGGCGCCCATCGACACGAGGAACATCTCCCGCTCCGCGCGCCTTCGGCGATCATCCGGGTAGTCGTGCGCCCCCTCGGCGGCGAGGCACGGGATGACGAGGTAAGGGGCGCCGCCGAGGAGAGCGTCGGAGCGGGCGAGCCGGCGGCGTACGACGTGGGGGTCGACGCCGTCGTCGGCGAGGTCGTCGGCCCACGCCTGGCGCATCGCGGCGAGCAGCGCCGAGCGCGCCTCGTCGGTGTCGACCAGGACGAACCGCCACGGCGTCGTGTGGTGCGGTGCGGGCGCCGTCATCGCCGCAGCGAGAGCACGTTGCAGCTGTCGCGGATCCACCCGATCCGGGGCGAAGTCGCGCACAGATCGACGTGCCTCCACGAGGGCGACCGGGTCGCCGGCTCCCTGCCGCAGCGCCTCATCGGTACCCAGCCGGAACATGTCCTCGCCGGCGGGTCGGATGAGCGGGCGGACGCCAGCGTCGTCAGGGTCGTCGTCGTAGAGGAGGCCGCGCACGACGGCGATGGGTACACCAGCAAGTTTGCCCATGACCAGCTCGGCCGCCGAGGCGACCTGGTCGACGTCGGCGACTTCGGTCATCTGCAGGTCGTTGCCGTAGGAGTCGGATCGACCCCGGTAATCGCGCAGCGCGCGGATGCCGGCCGCTCCGATCGCGACGTCGGTGAGCCCACGTCGCCAAGGCCGGCCGAAGGTGTCGCTCACGACGACGGCGACGTCGACCCCGATGTGATCGCGGATCCCGTCGCGGATCCGTCGGGCACTGGCATCGGCGTCCTCGGGCAGCAGTGCGACCACGTCCTGGCGCACGTTGGACGCGTCCACCCCAGCGCTGGCCAGCACGAAGCCGTGCCGGGTCTCGACGATCCGCGTCGGACCGCGCTCGGCCACGACGCGCACGGTCTCCGACTCGATCGCGGCCTGGCGGGCGGCTTCCCGCTGCCCCTGCGTACCGCCGGCCGGCCACAGTCGCCCCTCGGACTTCGACACAACCTTCTGCGTGACGACCACGACGTCACGGTCGCGCAGCTCGACTCCGCTGACCGCGATGAGGGCTACGAGGTCATCGCCAGGTCCGATCTCTCCGATGCCGGGTACGCCGAAGATCTCCAGGGTCACTGGCATGCCTGCGCGAGCTCGAGAGCGGCCTTCGCCATAGCGGCCGTGCTCTCCGCGTCACGCATGAGGAGGGGCACCGCCCGGCCTTCGATGCCGGCGTCGTGCAGCCGGGCCAACCCACCCGCATCGGCTTCGTCGACCAGCCAGCCGTCGAGCAGTCCGCCGTCCCGGCGGGCGCCGTAGTGCACGGCGACTGCGGACGCGTCGACGTCGACCCCGATGCACTCGAGCATCCGGTCGGCCATACCGCGCACCGGTCTGCCGCCGACGATGGGAGAGACGCCGACGACCGGCGCCGCCGTCGCACGCAGCGCATCCGCGATGCCGGGCACCGCGAGAATCGTGCCGATGCTGACGACGGGGTTGGATGGCGGCAGCACGACGACATCGGCAGTGGCGATCGCCTCGAGTACACCCGGTGCGGCACGTGCGGTGTCCGCACCGACATAGGCGACCGACTCCGCGGGCAGTGCAGCGCGCATCCGCACCCAGTACTCCTGGAAGTGCACCGCCCGGCGTCCCCGCTCGTCCGTGATGACGACGTGGGTCTCCACCCGGTCGTCACTCATCGGCAGCAGGGTGACACCGGTCCGCCACCGGTCGCACAGTGCGCGGGTCACGTCCGTCAGCGTCGCTCCTGCGTCGAGGAGCTGGGTGCGCACGAGGTGGGTTGCGAGGTCACGGTCGCCGAGAGTGAACCAGTCGGGGCCGACGCCGTATGCAGCCAGCTCTTCGGCGACGGTGAACCGCTCGTTCTCGCGGCCCCAGCCCTGTCCTTCGTGGATCCCGCTGCCGAGGGTGTACATCACCGTGTCGAGATCTGGGCATACGCGTAGCCCGTGCAGCGTGATGTCGTCGCCCGTGTTGCCGATCACGGTGATCTCGCCGGGCGCGGTCACTGCCAGCAGCCCACGCAGAAAGCGCGCCGCCCCTATCCCGCCTGCCGGCACCACAATCATGACCCGACGCTATCTTGCGCGCGGCATGCTGCGGCTCGACCGAGCACTCCGCCGCTCACTGCCGAAACACGTAGGGTCAGCGGGCAGGCTCGAAGCTCAACGGTTCGGTGCCCCACCAAAGTGGCCCGGTCCGACAAAACCGGTGTCCCCCAAGGGAATGTGGACAGCTGGGCATCTTTGGCGACCCTGCGCCCAGAGGTGATCGCCGGGGCTCACGCCAGAGTGAGGTGCACCCTCGAGCGCCGGGATGTGACGGTCGAGGCAGGGCGCTAAAGCCTCGACATCCCTTCTTGTGGCGCGTCGGGTTCCTATACTCGCGCCAGGCTGCGGATCAGCCGTCTCCGCGGTGGGTCGCAGCTCCCGACGAATAACAGGGGTGGACAGCGTGGCCGAGGTCGATACTCCGCTTTTCGCACGGATCGAAGAGCTGGCCGCGCGGGCCGCTGAGGACGTTGGGGCCGAACGTGCGATTTCGGCCGAGGTCTCCGGTGTCCGGGCGGAGATGGCGGCGCTGCGGGCCGACATGGCGCGACTGGCGGAGACGCTCACAAGCGGCCTGCAGGCGCAGACGGCAAGGCTCGACGGTGAGCTTCGCGGCCCCCTTGAGGCGCGGCTCGCTGCGCTGGAGGACAGTCTCGAGGGCGTCGCTGAGCGGCTGGAGTCCTTCGCCAGGGACGACGCGAACGCCACCGCCGAGCGGTTGTCGACGTTGACGCGGGGCCAGGCAGACCTTCGGGTCCTCGTCGCCGACCAGTCCACAAACCTCGCGGCGACGCTGCTGGAGGCGCAGTCAGTCAGCTCCGCCGCCGTCGTCGGTCGGGTCGAGGAGGCTATTGGCGGACTCACCGGATCGGTGCGCGAGGCCATCGACGCGTTCGCTGGCTCGGTCGAGCACAGCCTTGTCGCTCTGGGCGGCTCCGTCGGCACCGCACTCGCCGAGGCGCGCGATGCCCACCACGACCACCTTGACGAGATTTCCGGCTCTTTCGACGCCGGAATGGAGAAGGTGACGACCGGCCACACCCAGCTCGCCACGCGGCTCACCGAGCAGGCCGCGACCCTGGGCGCTACCCGCGCCGACGTCACCGCCGCGATCGAATCGCTGAACAGTGACATCGCCGCTTCGTTGGAAGCCTCGGCCGTGGCGGCGAAGAAGGTCTTGGAGGACAACGACCGCACGGCCGCGTCGCGCATCGCTGAGATCAAGCGCGGCGGCGACGTCGCAAGCGCGGCGATCGACAGTTTGGCCACGAAAGTCGCGTCGATCGCGAAGACCAGCGCCGAGACTCAGACGATGGTCGGCAAGCTCGATGAGGGCTGGCGGGAGGTGGCGCAGGCGGTCGTCGAACGCGCGAGCGAGGCTGCCGCGGCGGAGCTCGACGAGTTCCGCGAGCGGGTCGGCCGCGAGCTCGAGTCGGTACGTGGGTCCCTCGGTCAGACCATCGCCGCTGTCGTCGAGTCGCGGACGGAGCTCGACGCCGGAACCCGTCGCCTCGACGCGTCCGGTCAGGCCCTGCTGCAATATCTCGCCGAGCGGGACCTGGTGCTCGAAGAGGAACGCGACCGGATTCTGCGTGACGTGTTGGACGAATTTGCGAAGGGTCTCGACGCAAAGAGCCGTAAGCACCTGTCGATGCGAGTCTCCGAGGCGATGGATCGGTCCCGTGACGCCAGGGACGCAGACCGCTACCGCAAGACCAAGGCAGGTGCGCCGGTACCTGACCCGGTTCCACTGGTTGTCGCCCCGGTGACTCCGGTGCGCGTGGCGCGGACTACCTCCCCCCCGGCGGGTGAGGTCACGCGGCCAGCACCGCGGGAGCGGCTCGCCCGGCCGGCCAAGCCGGCCACGTCGGTCCGCGCGGCGAAGCCGGCCAAGCCGGCCGAGCCGGTGAAAGCAACGAAGCCGGCTAAGCCGGCACCCGCTAAGCCGGCACCCACCAAGGCGGCGCCCACCAAGGCGGCGCCCACCAAGGCGGCCAAGCCGGCAGCGGGCCGGCCCGATGCCCCGACGGAGCCGGCCGCCACACCGGCCCAGCTCGCCAAAGCGGCGACGGCGAAGCAGATCGAGACTGCCAAATCGGAAGGCGCCCCGGACGGCGCGACCGCTGGCACGCAGGCAGCGACCGGCGTACGCAAGGGACGAGCGACCGTCGATTCGATGCCTACGGTGTCCTCTCCGTCGTCAGCGATTGATGCCGCCGCAGGTGAGGGAACCGGCGTTGCTCACCCCCAGCAACCGGCGGAGACGGAGAGCGGAGCAGCCGTCGGTGCAGCCGCTGAAGCTTTCGCGGCAGCGACGGCGTCCCGCCGTAGATTTGGCGGGCGTCGTCCCCGCTCTTGACGCGCGACGACGCGTGACGGTCTAATCACACGCATGTCATTCGACGACGCGGCGCCACCCGTCCTCCTCCACCGCGTTGTCGCAGCTGGGCTGGCACCGAGGCGTGTCGGCACCACCGGACCCCGGGATGGCTGGGTTCGCGTAAGCACGGAGGGGCGTGCATGACCGTGCAGCTCATCATGAGCGACGTGCCAGACGAGATGGCCTGGCAGGAGAACGCGCTCTGCGCGCAGACCGACCCAGAGGCTTTCTTCCCGGAGAAGGGCGGGTCCACCCGAGAGGCCAAGCGGATCTGCGTCGGATGCGAGGTCAAGGCGGAGTGCCTTGCCTACGCGCTGACCAACGACGAGCGGTTCGGCATCTGGGGCGGACTCTCGGAGCGGGAGCGTCGACGGTTGAAACGCCGCGCCTGCTGATGCAGCCGCGCGCTGCAGAGGTCTGCTTCCTACCGTCGTAGGCTTGCCACACCGCACCTGACCTCACCGAGATCGGTCCATGCCAGCGCGCCCGCCCCGAATCGTGCATCCGCACCACCGCGTCGCCGCGGTGCTCGTGGTGCATGACGGCGCCCGCTGGCTACCCGAGAACCTCGCTGCGATCGCGGCGCAGACCCGCCCGGTTCAGCGTTTGGTCGCGGTTGACGTCGCCAGCTCCGACGAGTCACCTGCGCTGCTCGCCGCGGCTCTCGGTCCCGATCAGGTGATCAGGGTGGGTCGATCCACTCCGTTCGCCGACTCCGTGGCCGCGGGGCTCGTTCAGCTCGACGTATTGAGCGAGAGCATCCCGGAGTCACCGCGACCGAGACGGCGGACCGCTGACGACGTGCCGCTGCAGCCGTCCGTCGACTGGCTCTGGCTGCTGCACGACGACTGCGCGCCAGACCCCACCGCACTGGCGGCCATGCTCGACGTCGCTGCGGCCGACCCGTCGATTGCTGTGCTCGGGCCTAAGGCCCGCGACTGGGACGACCCGCTCCAACTGGTCGAGGTCGGGCTCTCGATGGACCGCGCCGGGCGCCGCGAGACCGGCCTCGAGCGGCGCGAGATCGACCAGGGCCAACACGATGATCGGCGCGATGTCCTCGCCGTCGGCACCGCTGCCATGCTGGTCCGCCACGATGTCTATCTCGCGCTCGGCGGGTTTGAGCCGCACCTCCCGCTGCTACGGGAGGACATGGACCTCGGCTGGCGAGCACGGGCGGCCGGTCACCGGGTCGTCGTCGTACCCGAGGCCCGGATGCGCCACGCGCGCGCGGCGTGGACCGGCCGGCGTCCGATGGCCGCAGCGGTCGGCCGCCCCACCGGGATCGACCGCCGGCACTCGCTGATGCTGCTGCTCGCCCATCTATCGACCCGGTCGCTTGCCGGGGCGCTGCCGCGGCTGCTCGCGGGCGCCGTGCTGCGCACTGTGGCATTCCTGCTCACGCGTCAACTGGCTGCCGCCCGGGACGAAGTTGCCGCTGTCGCCTGGAGCATGCGGCACGTGGGTGACCTGCGACGCATGCGCGCTGCGCGCCGACGGACGCGCTGCGTCCCAGCCGCTGACCTTCGGCCGTTCTTCGTCGGCCGTACGGCGCGGGTCCGCGGCTACGCCGATGCTGCCGCCGACTGGCTCACCGGCGGAGCCAACGACCCCGCGTCGTCCTCTGCGCCGGATGATCCCGACGCCGATCCGGCCGACCTCCCACCCAGTCAGGGGCGCACCTGGCGGGCACTGCGCGCCCGACCCGGTGCTGCCCTCGTGCTCCTCATGGCCGTGGCGGCCGCGCTGGCAGCTCGGGGGTTGTACGGCGACGGTGCGCTCGTCGGTGGCGACCTGCTCCCGGTGCCGTCCGGAGCTCGCGCGCTGTGGTCGGCGTACGCCTCCTCGTGGCACGCGGTCGGCGCGGGCACCGACACCGCGCTATCCCCGGCGGTCGCAGTCGTCGCTTCCGCTGGGACGCTCCTGCTCGGTCACGCCCGGCTGGCAGTGACGCTGGTCCTGCTCGGCGCGGTGCCACTCGCTGCCGGCAGCGCGTATGTCGCGACGCGCCGACTGCCGGTCCCGCGGGCGATCCGGGTGTGGGCTGCTGCGTCGTACGCCGGGCTACCCCTCGTCACCGGGGGAGTGGCCCGCGGCCGGCTCGATGCCGTCGTCGCCGTCGTCGCCATTCCGCTGCTCGTCTCCGGTGGTCACCGCCTCCTCACGACGGACCCGCGCCATGCTGGGTGGCGACTGCCGTTCGGGTACGGCCTCGGGCTCGCGGCGGCGATGGCTTTCGCCCCGCCGGTGTGGACGGTCGCGGCCATCGGCCTTGTCGTGGGAACCCTTGCCGTACTGGTCGGGGCGAGCCCCGCCGGTCGCCATGCGGCACGTAGTCGTTCGTTCGCCGTCGTGTTCGCGCTGAGCACACCGCTCATCGTTCTCCTGCCTTGGTCGCTCCGGCTGGTCGAGAGCCCGTCCTTGCTGATGACCGGCGCCGCGACCCTGAACTCTGGTGTGGTGACGGTGCCGACCGCACTCGACCTGCTCCTGCTCCGAGCTGGCGGGCCGGCGATGCTGCCGCCGATCTGGGCCAGTGCCGGGCTGGTGCTGGCCGCCGCCGCTGGACTCACCCACGCCCGCCGACAGCTCGTGGCCGTCGTCGGCTGGGCGCTGGCCCTGGGCGGTCTCACCGCAGCCTTGCTGGTCGCGCGGGGGATAGCTGATCTGGCGCCCGCGTCCCCGGTGGTCCCGCTGGCCGTTGCGGCGTGCGGGCTGCTGCTCTCGGGTGCAGTGGCGGCGGAGGGCGCTCTCGAGCGCCTGGGTCGGTACGACTTCGGTTGGCGACAGCCGCTGGCCGGTGGAGTGGCCGTCGCCGCCGTGCTGACTCCGGTTCTCTTTGTCAGTGGATGGCTGGTGCGCGGCGCCGCCGATCCGCTACGACGTCAGGACCGGGTCGCCCTGCCGTCTGTCGTGCTGGCCGAGGCGAGCCGATCTCCGGGCAGCCGGGTGCTGTGGCTCGACGGCTCCGCTGACGGGAAGGTGCGCTATTCGCTGACCGCGACTGCGGGGCTGACCTTCGCCGATGGATCCTTGCCCACCGGCGAAGGCGTCAGCGAGGTGCTGAACGCCGTCGTCGCTGACCTCGTGACTCCGCGCGGCAGCAATGCGGCCGAGGCGTTGGCCGCTTTCAACGTCCGATACATCGCGGTGCCCAATCCGGCGCCGGTCGCGCTCGCCAACGGGTTGGACGCGCAGGCCGGCCTCTCGCGGGTGTCCTTCGTCGCGCCGGTGCAGCTCTGGCGGACGTTGACCCCGACCGGCCGGCTTACGGTCATCGGGCCAGCGCTCGCCGCCGCCGCCGTCGCCGGTGAGGTCGCGACCCGGGACCAGCTCCGACAGACCCCGCCCCTACCACTGCCCAGCCGGCGTGAGTCGGCCCGTGCCCAGCTGCTGCCAGGCCCGCCGGGACGGCTGCTCGTGCTTTCCGAGCAGAGCGACGACGAGTGGGTGGCCGAGCTCGACGGCACTCGGTTGGCGCCGACGACGGCGTACGGCTGGGCCCAGGCCTTTGAGCTGCCGGCCGGCGCGGGGGTGATCACGCTGCGTCGTGACAACTCCGCGCGGCGAGGGGCCATCGTCGTGCAGGCGTTGGTGCTGCTCGTCGTCGTCGTGCTCGCCGCCCCCCCGATCCGACGGCGTGATGACCCGATCACTGCCGACGACGTAGGTGATGAGGCGGAAGGTGGGATCGGCGACCAAGCGTCGTCCCGCATGTCTCGCCGGGCCGCCGAGCCGGTCGGCGCGAGTCATGTCAGGAGGCTCCAGTGACGCGTCCGCTATTCGCCCTCCTCGTGACGGCAACGCTCGTCGGAGCTGGACTGGCCGCGGCGGATGCCACTGCACCCGGCCCGAGGTTGTCTCCCCCGCGAGACCTCCGCCGAGCACCGGTCGTGGGGAGCCTCGCCGTGTGCCCGGAGCTGCTTCAAGGCCGGAGCGAAGTCACGACCCGGCTCACCGTCGGTACGGCGCTGCCTGGCAGTGTCACCGTGCGGGCTGCGTCCCTCGTAGCCGGCAGCGGGCAGGGCCCAACGGTGCTGAGCCGGGGCGGAGAGGTGTCCGACTTCGGTACGCCGGTCGACACTGCGGTGGCCGTCGCGGCCACGGCCGTCGGCGAGCAAGCGGGCGGGCTGGAGGCCGAGCAAGTGTCGCGCGGGGTCGACGGCCGCAACCGCGGTCTGGCTGGCACCCGGTGCGAGTCGACGGTGCAGGACACCTGGTTCGTCGGCGGCGGCACCAAGCCCGGCGTTGAGTCCGAGGTCCTCCTCGTCAACCCGTACGACGAAGAAGCGCTGGTCGACCTGGAGGTGCTCACCGAAGGCGGCCCATCGACGGCACCGGGATTACGCGGCATCGTGGTGCCGGGCCGCCAGCGCACCGTGGTGAAGCTCTCCGACCTGGAGCCCGACCAGCGGGCGCTCGCCACCCGAGTGGTCACGAGGGTCGGCCGGGTAGCTCCGGCACTTCGTGACTCGCGCTCCGTCATCGACACGCCGTACGGCGTCGACTGGGTGCCTCGTGCTGGGCTTCCAGCATCGGGAATCGACCTCGTCGGGCTGCCGGGGGGCAACGGTGACCGACTGCTCTACATCGCTGTACCCGGTGAGGACGACGCGGTCGTCGACGTGCAGGTGACTCTGGCCGACTCCCAACTGGTGCCCGTCGACCTGCGCGAGATCATCGTCCGCGCCGACACGATTGCGATCATCGACCTCGAGAAGGTCCTGGCGCAGCGTCCGGCGTCGCTGCGGGTGACCTCGCAGGGAGCTGACGTGCTGGCCGGCGCTTATGTCGAGAACCGGGCCCGCTTCAATCCCATCCGCGAGCTGGCCTGGATCGGGGCGACGCCACCGCTCGTGGGGCCGGCGGTCGTGACCGACTCTCGCGTCACGCCTGCTGTGGACACCCACCTGGTGCTCACCGCTCCGGACGGCGCCGCGCAGGTCGAAGTGTCGCTGCTCGGCCGTGCCGGCGCGCGGCAGACGCTTCCCCCGCCCGTTCTGGTCAACATCCCGGCCGGCCGGCAAGTCACGCTGCGCCTCGCCGACCGGCGTTTCGTCGCGTCGCCGCCATCGGACGAGAGGCCTTTCCTCGTGACGCCGGTGGACGGCTCGGCGCCGGTCTACGCCGCCCGGGTGATCCTCGAGCGGGGGCTCAGAGGCCCGCTCTTCACTGTCATGGCGTTGCGGGCGACAGCGGCTGACGGGGTGACCGTGCCGGACGTCATCGCGGACCCGCGAGTCGGCCTGGTCGACCCACGCGACCTGCCGGTCCGGTGACCGCTCACTCCCGTTCCGGTCAGCCGTCTGGCGGGTCGACCACGTCGGGGTCGAGTCCGAGGTGGCGTGCGAGCTCGGTGACGACGACGTCGAGCACCAAATCGGCGAGGTCGGCCCGGTCCACCGCGCGAGCCTCGACCGGGCGTCGGTAGACCACCAGACGGGGCGGGTGGGCGGCGCCGTTGGCCCCGGTGTCCGCCGGGAGCAGCCGGGACAGGGGGATGACGTCGCCCTCGATGCTTTCCGGCGGGGGCACGTCCTCCACCGCGAACTCGAGCTTGGCTATCTCGTCCGACCAGTGCTCCTCGAGGTGCTCCAAGGCGTCGAGGACGAGCTCGTCGAACTGCTCGGACTTGGTCTGTGACAGTGGGACGTGAGGGGGCACCAGCCGGCCGCGCAGCCCCCGTCCGCGACGGTCCCGCCGGCGCCGGCGGGCGGCAGTCGACCCGGTCTCCGTCATGAGGTGCAGCGTAACGGCCCGGTCGACGGCCGGGCTCGAGCGGCGACACCCCGACAGTCATCGTCGCCGTGGTGATGGCCGCGACCCCGGCGGGCGGCTACGGTGCCGGATGTGAGCTCATCCCGCCGGTGTTCCCGGTCCTACTGCGCCGAGCCCGCCGCCGCCACGCTGATCTACATCTATGCCGACTCCAGGGCGGTCCTCGGGCCGCTCGCTGCCCGTCACGAGCCTCATGACTACGACCTCTGCACCCGCCACGCCACCACGCTGACCGTTCCTCGCGGGTGGGAGGTTCTCCGCCAGGCGGAGTTGGCGAGCGCCGTGGCGCAGCCACGCAGTGACGACCTCGAAGCGCTCGCCGACGCGGTTCGCGAAGCGGCTCGATCCGGCGCCGAGGCGGCCGGGTCCGTGCGACGCGGCCACCTCCGGGTGCTCCGCTCCCCGGGGTAGACCGGAGGACAGAGCACGGAGAGGCGCCTGGCCCATCGGCGGTTGGGCCGTTTGGCTCAAGGTTTCTGCTTCATCTGCCGACTGCACAGCGGTGGCGTCGCACGAGCGGTGCCGGTCCAGAGGGAGTCGGGTCATGGCGGCACAGTGCCGGGTCTGCACCAGCAAGGCGCTCACCGAGATCTCCATCACGATGACGGACGGGTCGGTCGTCGACTTCACGTCCTGCCACGCGTGTGAGTCCAAGAGCTACCGCTCGGCCGGCGAGGACCTGCCGCTCGACCGGGTCCTGAGCCTCGCCTCCCGCCGCAAGTAGCATCGGGGCACCGGGCGAGCAACTGCACGACCGGTCTCAGACCGGGAGGCCCGTCACGTGCGCGACGTCAGCGACATCGTCAAGGCGTACGACGTCCGCGGGGTGGTTCCCGACCAGCTCGACGAGGAACTCGCCCGCGCCTTCGGCGCCGCCTTCACCGAGCTCGCCGATGCCCGGACCGTCGTCATCGGTTACGACATGCGCCCGTCGAGCCCCGGGCTCGCCGCCGCCTTTGCCGAGGGAGTGACCGGGCAGGGGCTCGACGCGGTGCTGATCGGACTCGCGTCGACCGACATGCTCTACTTCGCCTCCGGGCACCTGGACCTGCCCGGCGCGATGTTCACCGCGAGCCACAACCCGGCGCAGTACAACGGCATCAAGCTCTGCTTGGCCGGCGCTGCTCCGGTCGGTCAGGACACCGGACTCGCGCAGCTGCGCGACCGGGTCAACGCGAACCAGCCGCAGCCGAAGACGGGCGAGCGTCGCGGCACTGTGAGCGAGCGCAACCTGCTCTCGGCGTACGCGGAGCACCTGCACGGTTTGGTCGACATCCGCGGCAGCCGCCCGCTCACTGTCGTGGTCGACGCCGGTAACGGCATGGGCGGCTACACCGTGCCCGCCGTGCTGTCCGGTCTGCCGCTCAAGGTCGTGCCGCTCTTCTTCGAGCTTGACGGGACGTTTCCCAACCACGAAGCCAACCCGATCGAGGCCGCCAACCTGGTCGACCTGCAGAAGGCAGTGCTCGCCGAGGGCGCTGACCTGGGGCTGGCTTTCGACGGTGACGCAGACCGCTGCTTCGTCGTCGACGAGCGGGGCGAGATCGTGTCGCCATCGACGATCACCGCGCTGGTGGCCCAACGGGAGCTGGGCCGCGAGCCGGGCGGCACCGTCATTCACAACCTGATCTGCTCGCGCACCGTCGCGGAGGTCGTCCGCGAGGCGGGTGGGACGCCGGTGCGCACCCGTGTCGGCCACTCCTTCATCAAGGCGGTGATGGCATCCACCGGCGCCATCTTCGGTGGTGAGCACTCCGGTCACTTCTACTTCCGCGACTTCTGGCGAGCCGACTCCGGCATGCTCGCGGCATTGCACGTGCTGGCCGCGCTGGGTCGCCAGGACGGCGCCCTGTCGGCCTTGTTGAAGCCGTATGACCGCTATGTCGCGTCCGGAGAGATCAACAGCACAGTGACGGACGCCGCGACCCGGATGAGTGCCGTCGAGGCGGCGTACGCCGGTCGTGCGGGAGTCGAGATCGACCACCTCGACGGCCTCACCGTCAGCGCCGCCGACTGGTGGTTCAACCTGCGGCCGTCGAACACCGAGCCGCTGCTGCGGCTCAACGCCGAGGCAGCTGACGCGTCCACGATGGGGCAGGTGCGCGACGAGGTGCTCCAGGTCGTACGCGGGTAGGTTAGGCACCTCCGGCGTACGCCGGTCGTTCCTGCTCCTGCTGCCCGTGCCGCTCGGAAGGACACCCCGCATGGACCTCGACCCTAAGTTGCTGGAGATCCTCGCCTGTCCTGCGTGCCACGCGCCGCTCGCGGTCGATGATGCGGCGTCGACCCTGAACTGCACCAGCGACACCTGCGGTTTGCGCTACCCCGTCCGCGACGGTATCCCGGTACTGCTGATCGACGAGGCCGAGAAGCCGGCGTGATTCTGGCTGACCCGTTTGCCCTCGACGACCCGGAGTCGATCGAGCTGAGCGACCCGTCCGGGATCGTTCGTGACGTTGCGGCGGCTCCCGCGCAGTTGCGCGAGGCGGCGTACACCGCCGGCGAAGTCGACCTGTCGGAGCTCCGGGAAGGCCCACGACCTCGAGCGATGGTCATCGTGGGCCCGGGTAGATCTGCGCTGGCCGGCGAGGTGCTGGCCGCGCTGGCGGCCCCGAGCTCGCCGGTGCCAGTCGTCGTCGTACGCAGCGGGCGGCTGCCAGCCTGGGTCGGCGCCGCCGACCTTGTCGTCGGGCTGTCCAGCAGCGGGGCGACGCAGCAGACGCGCATCGCTGTCGACGAGGCGGTACGACGTGGCGTCCCAGTGGTCGGCATTGC
>JBKJUS010000057.1:0-3723 GCA_046590575.1 Mycobacteriales bacterium
GTGAAGCCGGCTGGGGAGAGGGATGGTCCTCCCTTCGGCACCACAGCTCGTGAGCGCCCGAGGAGGCGCTTGGCGAGGCCCAGGGCGGGATACCAGATGCGAGTCTTCCAGAGCGGATAGAGCGCGGAGGGATTCGGATAGCTGACGACCGCTGACCCTCCCGGCCGAACGACGCGAGCAAGCTCCGCTAGCGCGCGCGGGACGTCTGTGTACTCCAGCACCCCCGTTCCGGCGATCGCGTCGAACGAGTCGTCCGGGAAGGGCAGTTGCTCAACCGAGGCCAGAAGGAGCCGCGCCCGTGCTTCCGGCAGTCGCTCCCGCGCTAGGGAGACCATCTCTCCCGACGTGTCGACCCCGGAGACGGTCCACCCTCGACGCGCGAGCGCCTCGCAGAGGCGACCAGCTCCCATTCCGATGTCGAGCACCGTGCCCTGCCCCTCTCCGACGAGGCGAAGCGTCAGCGCAAGGCGTGCTCGCAGCGAGTAGCCGTCGGGACCAACGGTGTCGTAGTGGCCGTCGTAACGAGCCGCTCGCGCATCCCAGAAGCGCGCAGCGCCCTCCTCCCTCAACTCCTGAGGCCTGCCCGATTGCTGCGGCGGAGTCAACGCCTGCTCCCCGCGAAGCGCTCGAACTCGGAGACGACGAAGGCGATCATCTCCTCGGTGAGACCTGGGTAGACGCCGATCCAGAAGGAACGGTTCATCACGATGTCGCTGTTGGGCAGATCTCCCACCGTGCGAAACTCGAGCTCCTCGTAGGCCGGCTGGCGGGTGAGGTTGCCGCCGAAGAGGAGCCGCGTCGCGATCTTCCTCTCCTCGAGGTGTCGGACGAGCTCGTTGCGGTCGAACGGAGCCTCGTCGCGAATCGTGATCGGGAACCCGAACCAGCTCGGTTCGCTGTGCTCGGTCGCGGAGGGCAGAAGGAGGACGTCCTCGAGCGGTTTCAGACCGTCGTAGAGGAGCTGCCAGTTGCGCTTCCGCGCTTCGACGAAGGACGGCAGCTTGGCCAGCTGTGCAACGCCGACCGCGGCCTGCATGTCGGTGACCTTCAGGTTGAAGCCGACGTGCGTGTAGATGTACTTGTGGTCGTAGCCACGGGGCAGGCTGCCGAGCTGGTGGTCGAAGCGAAGGCCGCAGGTGTCGTCCTCGCCCGGCTCGCACCAGCAGTCGCGGCCCCAGTCGCGGAACGACTCGATCAGAAGCTTGAGCTGCGGCCGGTTCGTGAGCACCGCGCCCCCCTCCCCCATCGTGATGTGGTGCGCGGGGTAGAAGCTCAGCGTCCCGAAGTCGCCGAACGAGCCGGTCGGCTTGCCTCTGTAGGTCGAGCCGAGAGCGTCGCAGTTGTCCTCGATCAGCCACAGGTCGTGCTTCTTCGCGAAGTCGAGCACCGCGTCGAGGTCGAACGGGTTGCCGAGCGTGTGCGCAGCGATGATTGCCCGCGTCCGCGGCCCGATCGCCGCCTCGAGCTGAGAGACGTCCAGATTGTAGGTGCCGAGCTCGACGTCGACGAAGACGGGCACGAGCCGGTTGAGCACGATCGGGTTGAGCGTCGTGGGAAAGCCGGCAGCGACGGTGATCACCTCGTCTCCCGGTCGCAGCCGGCGGGCGCCGAGCTTCTTCGACGTCAGCGCCGAGACGGCGAGCAGGTTCGCCGACGAGCCCGAGTTGCAGAGGAGCGCGTGTCGCACCCCGACCGCCTTGGCGAACTCGAGCTCGAAGCGCCGCGCGTACCGACCGGTCGTCAGCCAGAAGTCCAGCGAGGAATCGACGAGGTGAAGCAGCTCGTCCGCGTCGAAGACGCGGCCCGAGACCGGCACCGGCGTCTTGCCCGGCACGAACTCCCGGGGCCCGAATTCGGCGTCGTGGTACTCCTGCACGAGCTCGAGGATCTGCTCGCGCAGGCCTTCGGCAGTCCGCATCGCCGTGGTGTCGCTCATCGGCAGTTCTCCCGTCTAGCCAAGGTACTCCCTGTACCAGGCGATGGTCTCGTCGAGCCCCGCCCGGAGGTCGTGTTGCGGCTTCCAGCCGAGCACCTCGTGCGCCCTCTTCGCCGAGAGCACCTGGTCCTGGATCTCGCCGACAGCCGAGTCGAGCACGACCGGCTTGATTCTTTCCTTGCCCATCCGCTCACGGATTGCTTCGACGAGCTCGAGCACCGTCAGCGGCGACTCGTCGCTGAAATTGAACGCGCTGCCGGCGACACCGTCGCTCCCGACACCCTCGGCCAGGCGGATGTACGCGGCGGCGGCGTCGCGTACATAAAGGTAGTCGCGCACGAAGCTGCCGTCACTGCGAAGCACCGGCTGCTCGTCGCGGAGGAGGGAGCGAATCGTGCCCGGGACGATCCGACTCCAGTTCAGGTCTCCGCCGCCGTAGATGTTGCCGCAGCGGGCGATCGTGACCGGAAGGCCGTACGTGTGGTGGTACGACTGTGCGATCAGATCCCCGACGGCCTTCGAGACCTCGTAGGGATAGCGGCCGGCGAGGGGCGAGTCCTCGGTGTAGGGAAGCGCGTCGGTCTCGCCGTAGGCCTTGTCGCTGGACGCCACGACGACCCGCTGCACGAGGTCGGCGTGGCGGCGGCAGGCCTCGAGCAGGTTGTACGTACCGCGGACGTTCGTCTCCCAGGTGCCGAGCGGTGCCCGATGGGCCACGCCGACGATCGTCTGCGCCCCGAGATGGAAGACCGTGTCGACCTCGTGTAGCGTCACCGCGCGCTCGAGCGTGGCTATGTCCTCGAGCGCGCCGCCGACCACCGCACAGCGCTTCAGGTCGCCGCTGCGCACGAGCTCCGACTGGGGGTCGAGGTCGAGGACGAGCGCGACGACGTCGGCGCCGGAGGCGAGCAGCTCCTTGACGAGCCAGGAGCCGACCATCCCCGTCGCTCCGGTCACGAACACGCGGCGGCTTGTCCAGGACGTGCCGCTCACTCCCATACCTTCCACGGCCCCTCGCCGCTCTGCCACAGGCCCTCGAGCAGCCGGACGTCGCGAAGCGTATCCATCGACTGCCAGAAGCCATCGTGGCGGAAGGCGACGAGCTGGCCGTCCTCGGCGAGCCGCTCGAGCGGCTCGCGCTCCCAGATCGTCTCGTCTCCGTCGATGTAGTCGAGCACCCCGGGCTCGAGCACGAAGAAGCCGCCGTTGATCCACCCCTCGCCGATCTGCGGCTTCTCCACGAACTCTGCGACGCGGTCGCCGTCGAAGACGAGGCCGCCGAAACGCGCCGGCGGCCGAACGGCGGTCACCGTCGCGAGCTTGCCGTGCGCGCGATGGAACGCAAGCACGTCGCCGATGTTCGCGTCGGTGACACCGTCACCGTAGGTGAGCATGAAGGTCTCTTCGCGCAGCCAGTGCGCAAGCCGCTTGATCCGGCCTCCGGTCTGCGTCGCAATTCCGGTGTCGATCAGGTGAACTCGCCAATTCTCGTGCCCGCCGTCGTGAACGTCGACCTTGCCCTCTGCGACCTCGATGGTGAAGTCGTTGCGCAGGTGGTAGTAGTTCAGGAAGTAGTTCTTGACCACCTCCGGGCGATAGCCGAGCGCCACGACGAATTCGTCGAAGCCGTGGCTCGCGTAGATCTTCATGATGTGCCAGAGCATCGGCGAGCCTCCGATCTCGACCATCGGCTTCGGCGTCAGGTCGGTTTCCTCGGCGAGCCGCGTCCCGAGCCCGCCGGCGAGGATCACCGTCTTCACGACGTGCTCCCGGCGGCCACCGTGACG
>JBKJUS010000044.1:0-17952 GCA_046590575.1 Mycobacteriales bacterium
CACCAGGCCGGCGCCGGAGTGCGCGCCCTGCACGGGACCGGCGGCCGCCCGCAGTGACGCCTTCACCTCGCGCGGGGAGGCGTCGGGGAACGCAGCGCGAAACAACGCCGCTACGCCGGCCGTTGTGGCGGTCGCCTGGCTGGTGCCCGAGCCTCTCCAGAACGCGCCATGCCGGGACTGCGGATTTGCCTCGGCAATGACGGAGCCACGAGGCAGGAGTCCGAGGACGTGTACGCCGCTCGCTACGACGTCCGGGCGGACGACGCCCGCGACGGTCGCCCCGCCACTGAAGGCTGCCACCCGCGGCCGGGTGGCGGTGAGGTCGGCAGCTCCGACGGAGATCACCTTCGGGTCAAAACCTGGATCCCCCACCTCACCGGGAACGTTGCCGGCGGAGACAACCACCGTCACGCCGGCGTCGCGAACCAGTTCGACCGCGTCAGTGAGCGGGTCCGGTCCGTAGCCGGTCCCGGGACGTGTCCGGCTGAACGAGAAGCTGAGGACATCGACGCGGCGTGCGCTCGCGGCGTCCAGCAGCCAATCGAACCCGGCCAGGACCTTGGACAACGAGGTCGCGCCCGAGTCATCGGCGACCTTGATGTTCAGGATCGTTGCACCGGGCGCGACGCCGAGCGCGAACTGTCCCGTCCCGACCACTGGACCACCAGCGATGAGCCCGGCCATGAACGTCCCGTGGCCGTACCTGTCCCTGAAGGAACCCTGATCGGAGACCGTGAACCCGTCCACGAGACGCCCGCTTGCCCGGTCGAGCGCAACTGTGTCGTCGACGCCGGTGTCGATGAGCGCCACAGTGGTGCCCTGGCCGGCATCACGCTTGCCCGCGTTGTGGCCAAGGCTCTCCCACGCGAAGACTCCGACGCCGCCGTCCGCACGGCCGTCGTCCTCGTTTCCAGTCGGCATGAGCAGGCTGTCCTCATGCACGGCGCGGATGCCCCGCCGGCCGACAAGACGCTGCAGGGACGCTGTGGAACGGGCCCGAACGACCGCAGTACCGAGGTGTCGCTGACGCGACTGCACCGCCACGCCCGGCGCCTCGAGCGCGTCGACGGGTGCGCCTCGCGTGAGGCTGACCACCGCGTACACGGCAACGTCGGCACCCGGAGCGCGCACGGCTACCGGATGAGCAAGGGCCACCGCGAACCCGCCGAAGACAGCGGCGAGGCCGATGGACAAGGGGCGGTGATGCGCGGTCACGCTCGGCCTTTCGACGAAGTCATCTGGAGCACTGCCTGTTCTTTCGGCACCGCACCGGCCCGACTTTCGCCTTCGGAGGAACGACCTTGCCGCGATCGCGGCCGACCGCTAGGCCAGATGGGTGAGAAGCAATCGCTACAGGCGGCCCGGTGTCCCGCCGAAACCATCTCCACACGCGCCGGTGGCGTGACGTCCGGCGCATCCGCCACGTCCGCACTGACGCCGAAGAGGAGGCACACGTGACGACCGCGACTGAGGCGCTCGACCAGGGCGCGCAGATCGGGTTCACCGCCATGGTGGTCGATGACCACCCGCTGGTGCGGGAGTCCATGGTGGCGCGGCTTCGCGCGATGGGCGCGAGTGACGTGATCGAAGCAGCCAGCATCGCCGAGGCCCGCGCGCGGGCCGGCGCTGGCGTCCGTGATGTCTGCGTTCTTGACCTCGGCCTGCCTGATGGATCGGGTCTCGAACTGCTCACCGACCTGCGAGCGGCTGGCTGGACGCGCCTCATCGTCCTATCAGCTGCGGACGACCCCTACTCGGTGCGATCGGCGTTCGTGGCCGGAGCGCAGGGCTACCTGCTCAAGTCCGCGTCCCCGCATGTGGTCGTAGACGGCGTTCGACGCGTGCTCGATGGCGGCGTGTACGCCGACCCGTCCGTCGCCTCCCTGCTGGCCCAGGGTCTCCGCACCGGATCCTCCGGCGACGGTGTCAGCGAGATGTCCGGACGAGAGATCGAGGTACTGCAACTCGTCGCGGACGGCCAGTCCAACAAGCAGGTCGGCGAGCTCCTCGGGCTGTCAGCGCTTACCGTGAAAAGCCACCTGGCGCGGATCGCTCGCAAGCTCGGCACCGGCGACCGCGCGGAGATGGTTGCGCTCGCGATGCGGGCCGGCGTCATCCGTTAGTTTCTGATCTTCACCCCCGGCGGCAGCCCCGCCGTAATACGGTCATGACGATGACCGCCATCGAAGGCGGCCGGGCGATCCCGGCCGAAGACGTCCCTGCTGAGGCTGCAGCACCACCGCCGCCACCGGTCTACCCCTTACTCGAGCTCGCCGACGGCGTCCCACCGGTGATTGCCTCGGATCACGACCTGCGCGAGATGGTGAAGGAATTCGCAGCAGGCAGTGGTCCGGTCGCCATCGACGCTGAGCGCGCCTCCGGCTACCGCTATGGCCAGCGCTGCTACCTCGTCCAGCTGCGCCGCCATGGCGCCGGTTCAGCGCTCATCGATCCGCTCGGCTGTCCCGACCTATCCTCGTTGGACGCCGTACTGGCGGAGGTCGAATGGGTGCTGCACGCAGCCAACCAAGACCTGCCCTGCCTGGCTGAGATCGGGCTGCGACCAAGGCTGCTCTTCGACACTGAGCTCGCCGCGCGGCTCGCCGGCCACGAACGGGTCGGCCTAGCCACCATGGTCGAGAAAGTCCTGGGCCGGCGGCTCGACAAGGGCAGCTCCTCGGCGGATTGGTCACAACGTCCGCTCACGCCGGTCATGTTGCGCTACGCCGCCCTCGACGTGGAGCCGCTGGTCGAGCTTCGCGACCACCTCGAGGAGGAGCTCGATGAGCAAGGCAAGCTCGGGTGGGCACTAGCGGAGTTTGCGGCGATCGCGGCGGCACCCGACGCCCTCCCACGGATCGAGCCGTGGCGGCGCACCTCAGGGCTGCACCGCATTCGGCAGGCCCGCCAACTCGCCGGCGTCCGGGCGATGTGGGAGATGCGCGACGAAATCGCCCGCCGCCGCGACATCGCACCGGGTCGCATCCTCTCCGACACAGCCATCGTGGACGCGGTGCTCAAAGCGCCGGCCACCCCAGAGGAGCTGGCCACGGTGCCACCGTTCAACGGCAGGTCACTGCGTCGCCAAGTCGGCAGCTGGCACCGCGCCCTCGCCGAGGCAGCAGCGCTGCCGGCTCAGGATCTCCCCCACCTCAACGGCACGTCGGATGGCGGTCCCCCACCTGCGCATCGGTGGGCTGAGCGCGATCCCGTGGCTGCTCGGCGGCTGGCGCGAACCCGCGTGGCCGTGACCGCAATTGCCAGTCAGCACACGCTTCCGGTCGAGAACCTCGTGGAGCCGGCGGTCGTCCGGCGGATCGCATGGAGCCCGCCGACCCATGCCACCACCGACGCCGTCGCTGAGGCGATGCACGCGCATGGGGCACGGGAGTGGCAGATCGGTCTGACTGCGGCGGCGATCGCCGAGGCGCTCGCGGAGCCGTGAGTCAAGCCGACGACGTCGTCATCGAGACCGCCGCGTTGCGGCTCGTCCCGATCGACTATCGCCTGGCCGCACGCGTGCTGGCCGGCGATCTCGCGGGTCTCGTGTGCGCTCCGGGCTGGCCGACGATCGATACCCCAGACGCACTGGGCGCGTTTGTGGAGCACGGGGATCGATCCGCCTTCGCCGGCTGGCTCGTCACCAGAACTGCCGACCACATGGTCATCGGCGACTGCGGGTGGCGAGGCGGGCCGGACCTCAACGGTGATGTCGAGATCGGCTACGGCCTGGCCGCCTCATGCCGAGGCCAGGGTCTCGGCACCGAAGCGATCGCCGGTCTCGTGGCTTGGATCATCACCCAGCCCGGGGTGCGCCGGGTCGTGGCCGAGGTTCTGGCCGACAACATGCCGTCCCGCCGCCTGCTCGAGCGCCTCGGCTTCACCTGGACCCACGACGTCCTCCCGCACGTCTGGTACGCACGAGCCGTGGCTGGAGAAGTTACTCGTCAGTAGGTAGTCTGGGCGCCCCATTCCGACAGGAGCGACCCGTGAGCCGCGAAGTTCGTGACGTCGTCTTCGTCGACGGCGTGCGCACGCCGTTCGGCATCGGCAAACAGACCGGCATCTACGCCGGCACGCGGGCCGACGACTTGGTCGTCCGGGTCATTCGCGACCTGCTGCGACGCAATCCGGCCCTGCCGCCGGCGCGAGTCGACGACGTCGCGATCGCCGCGACGACGCAGATCGGCGATCAAGGACTGACTATCGGTCGGATGGCCGCGCTGCTCGCCGGGCTGCCGCAGTCCGTGCCGGGCTACTCCGTCGACCGCATGTGTGCGGGCGCGATGACCGCGGTGACGACCGCGGCAAGTGGCATCGGCATCGGGATGCAAGACGTCGTCATCGCCGGCGGCGTCGAGCACATGGGTCGACACCCGATGGGCGAGGGCGTCGACCCGAACCCGCGCATCATCAGCGAACGGCTCGTCGACACCTCGGCTCTCGTCATGGGGGCCACCGCAGAGAACCTGCACGACCGGCTGCCCGACATCACCCGCGAGCGGTGCGACGCGTTTGCCCTCGCCTCCCAGCAAAAGGCGGCCGCGGCGATTGCCAGCGGCGTGATCGCAGCGGACCTGGTGCCGATGGCGACGTGGAGCGAGGCGGGCTGGGGCTTGGCCACCGCTGACGAGCCGCCGCGCCCGGACACCACACTCGAAGGGTTGGCCGCGCTCAAGACCCCATTCCGTGCTCACGGCCGCGTCACCGCGGGGAACGCCGCCGGCATCAACGACGGCGCCACCGGCTGCATCCTCGCCGCCGAGGACGTCGCGGCCGAGCTGGGTCTCACAGCGAAGATGCGGCTGGTCGGGTTCGGCTTCGCCGGCGTCGAGCCGGAAGTGATGGGAGTCGGGCCGATCCCGTCGACGGAGAAGGCGTTGGCCCGCAGCGGACTGACCATTGACGACATCGGCGCGTTCGAGCTCAACGAGGCCTTCGCGGTGCAGGTGCTGGCCTTCCTCGACCACTTCGGCATCAAGGACGACGACCAGCGGATCAACCCGTCCGGCGGCGCGATCGCCTTCGGCCACCCGCTCGCCTCCTCCGGCGTACGGCTCATGACGCATCTCGCCCGGACGTTCGCCGCAGACCCGGCGGTTCGCTACGGCGTCACGGCAATGTGTGTGGGCATCGGCATGGGCGGCACCGTCATCTGGGAGAACACCTCGTGGAAGGGCACGACGTGACAACGTCGACTCACGCAGTGCAGGACGGCGAGGTCGTCACCCACGCAAAATTGCGGTACGTCGACCTGCCCGGCCGGGCCGGAAAGGCCGCCCTCATCACATTGGACAACGGTTTCGACCACACCAAGCCGAACACGTTCGGACCCGGCGGGCTGGCGTCGCTCGACAGCGCGCTCGACGAGGTGCTGGCCCGCGGCGACCTCGCCGCGATCGCGCTCACCGGCAAGAAGTTCATCTTCGCGGTCGGCGCCGACCTCTCCGGCGTACCGCAGATCACGTCGCGTGATGACGCGCTCGAGGTGGGTCGGCTAGGGCATCGTGTCTTCCGCCGCCTCACCGACTCGACCGTGCCGACCTTCGCCCTCGTCAACGGAGCCGCGATGGGCGGTGGGCTGGAGATCGCACTCGCTTGCCACTACCGCACGGTGTCGAATGGCGCAGCGCCCATCGCCCTGCCCGAATGCTTCCTCGGCCTCGTGCCCGGCTGGGGCGGCACCCAGCTCCTGCCCAATCTGATCGGCCCAGACAAGGCACTCAGCGTGATCATCGACAACGCGCTGAACCAGAACAAGACGCTGCGTGGGCCGCAGGCATTCACGCTCGGCATCGCCGACGCAATATTCGAGCCGGCCGACTTTCTCGAGCGCTCGCTCGAGTGGGTGGCCGATGTGGTGCGCGGCGACATCGACGTGGCACGCCCGGAGATCGACCGGGGGCCCGCGTGGGAGGAGTCCGTCGCCCGCACCCGGGCCGGCGTCGACGCGCGGCTGCACGGATCAGCGCCGGCACCGCTACGCGCCCTCGACCTTGTCGCACTCGCCCGGACTGCGACGCGAGAAGAAGGCTTCGCCGCGGAGGACGAGGCGCTGGCCGACCTCGTCATGGGCGACGAGCTGCGGGCCGGGCTATACGCCTTCGACCTCACCCAGAAGCGGGCGCGCCGTCCCGTTGGCGCACCTCAGGCGGGGGCTCGCGCGATCACGAAGGTAGGAGTGGTCGGTGCCGGGCTCATGGCCAGCCAACTCGCCCTGCTCTTCGCCCAACGGCTCGAGGTACCGGTGGTCCTCACCGACCTCGACCAGTCGCGACTGGACAAGGGGGTCAGCTACGCCCATGGCGAAATCGACACGCTGCTGGGAAAAGGGCGGCTCTCAATCGATCGCGCCAACCGGCTCAAGGCCTTGGTCACCGGGTCGCTGACCAAGGATGCTTTCGCTGATGCCGACTTCGTCATCGAGGCCGTCTTCGAGGAGATGACGGTCAAGAAGCAGGTCTTCGCTGAGGTCGAGGCGGCCGTGTCCGACACCTGCATCCTGGCGACCAACACCTCGTCGCTGTCGATCACCGAGATGGCGTCGGGCCTCGCGCACCCGGAGCGAGTAGTCGGCTTCCACTTCTTCAACCCGGTCGCAGTGCTTCCGCTGCTGGAAATCGTCCGAGCGGAGCGGACGGACGACGCGACGTTGGCCACCGCGTTCGCAGTCGCGAAGGCACTCAAGAAGTCGGCGGTGCTGGTCAAGGATGCACCCGCTTTCGTCGTCAACCGGCTGCTCACCCGCTTTCTGGGCGAGATCACCAAGGCCGTCGACGAGGGCACGTCCTTCGAGGACGCCGACCACGCCCTCGACCCGCTCGGATTGCCCATGTCGCCATTCATGCTGCTAGCGCTCGTGGGCCCCGCCGTCGGGCTGCACGTCGCGAAGACGCTGCACCGAGCCTTCCCGGACCGCTTCTACGTCAGCGCCAATCTGGAGAAGCTCGTCGCCGCCGGCAAGCCAGGGGTCTACACGTGGGGCGCGGACGGCCAGCAGGTCGATCCTGAGGTGGCGGAGATGTTCGCGCCGATGCCAGGAGCAACGCCGCCGAGCGGCGCCGAGGTGCGGGAGCGCGCGCTCGCCGCACTGGCCCAGGAGATCCGACTGATGCTCGATGAGGGTGTCGTGGCGCAGCCGCAGGACATCGACCTCTGCCTGCTCCTCGGCGCCGGCTGGCCGTTCCACAACGGCGGCATCACGCCGTACCTGGACCGGACTGGAGTCTCCGAGAAGGTCACTGGAGGCCGCTTCGTTCAGAAGGGCGTCGCCTCGCTCCCCGCCTGAGCTCCCTCAGCCGCCGGGGCGCACCAACGGGAGAGCCTCCTGGTGGGTGACCTGCAGGATCGTCTCGGCAACCTGCAGGAAGGTCTCGGCATCGCGCAGTAGATCGTCGGCCTCCCGCACGCTCACCTGACCGGTCAAGCCTGCCTCGGCCGCCGCCCGTTTACGCGCGCCGGCGGCGAAGAACGACGCCCACTCCGACATCTCCGGAGCCACCCGACTGAGCAACACCCAGACGCTGATCGGGCGGCGACGTGAGCCGGAACGCTGGTCGGGTCGGGCCTTGGCGGCGACCACCGCCGCAGCAGCCCGGAGCGCGGCGAGGTGAGCGGCGGCATAGCGCTCCGCGGCGTCCGATGCCATCGCGGCCTCGGCAACGCCGCGCCGGGCCAGCCCGAGCAAGCCGGCGCTGTCTGGGGCCAGCGATGGGCGCGCGGTCATCGACGTGGCGGTCACAAGGCACCTCCTGAGCTCAACGGATGAGCGAGCCGGGCACGGTCGAGAGCGGCTGCCGGCCCGGACAGCGCGCTTCCCCACGCACGCCCGAGCCGGCACAGGTCCCCGGCCGGCCGGCGTTGCAGGGTCGAGACTGCGACACCGGGCGGCGCGGGGCGCCTCCGCTCGCCGTCGGGACGCTCCGCGAGAGCCTGCCGACGGTTGGTCGAACACGTGTTCGACCACGATCAGAGTAAATCCTGGGTGCGACAGAACCGTCAACCCCGCTCCCCTACGCTCATCCGATGGCAGACGCGGGGGACGACAGCGCTCCGCTGGTGGTCCTGCAGATCTGGACGGTGCCCGTGGGGCGGGTGCCGCATGCGGTCGCCCGGATGGCCCTGGACCGTCGTCCGCTACGCCGTACGCCCGGCCTGCGGTTCAGCAAGCTGCTGGGCACCGGCGACGGGCGGACCTTCACGGTCCGCGACGCCGATCCACGCCGCTGGGCGCTGCTGACGGTCTGGGACACCGACGCGGCGTACGACGGCTTCCGCGAGTCTTCGACGGTCCAGCGCGCATGGTCCCGGCTGGCCGACGAGGCATGGATGGTCTCCCTTCGTCCGCTGGCCAGCCGCGGCCGATGGTCCGGCCAGGCGCCCTTCGGCGACCCTGTCCCGACTCCGCACGAAGGGCCCGTCGCCGCGCTGACCCGGGCTCGCATCCGGCCCATGAAGTCGGCCACGTTCTGGCGCGCCGTGCCCGCCGTGTCGGCCGACCTATGGTCCGGCCCGGGATTGCGGTGGGCAGTGGGCATCGGCGAGGCGCCGTTCGGGCTGCAAGGCACGTTCTCGCTGTGGGACGACGCCGCCGCGCTGCGCGATTTCGCCTACGGTCGCAAGGCGCATCAAGAAGCGATCGCTCGCACCTCGGCTGTGGGGTGGTACGCCGAGGAGCTCTTCGCCCGCTTCGCCGTGCTGTCCACCGAGGGCACCATCGACGGTAACGATCCGGGTGCCCTGTGACGGAGCTGACATCGCTCGACCCTGACTCGTTCGTCGCTCGCCTGGACGAGGCGGTCAGCGTGTGGCGGGAAGCCTTCGGTGAGGCGGCGTACCGCGACGTCGAGGCGGAGATCGAGCGGCGCGCGGACATGATGTCGGCGCACGCGCGACGCTCCGGGTTTCGAGCGATCTTCGCTGTCGACGGTGAAGACGTGGTCGGCATCGGCTATGGCTGCTCGGGTTCACCCGGGACCTTCTGGCACGATGCGGTCAGGTCCCTCGTCGACCGTGCGACAGCGCATCAGTGGCTCGACGACGGCTTCGAGGTGTGCGAGCTTCATGTCCGGCCCGGGCGCCAGGGCCGGGGCGTGGGCCGTCGCCTGCTGCGCCGGCTGCTGAACGAACTGCCGCAGCGCACAGCGCTGCTCTCCACTTTGCTCGGCGACACAAGTGCCCGTCGGCTCTACGACTCCCTCGGCTTCTCGGTCCTCCTCGACGACATGGAGTTTGTGCCCGGCGGGCACCTGTACGTCGTCATGGGCGTCGACCTACCACTAGTGGCTACACACCGCTCCGGCGCAGACTCACCAGGCAGTCATCGCTGAGTCAGGGAAGCGGCCGCCACGGCCGCCTGACCCAGGCTGATACCTCCATCGTTTGGCGGTACCTGCCGATGGGTCAGCACCTCGAAGCCGGCGTTCTCGAGGCGGGTGAGACAGCGTGACACGAGCAGGGCGTTCTGGAAGACGCCCCCTGATAGCGCGACTGCATGCAGCCCATGCACGTCGCGCGCCCTCGTGCAGACATCGCGCACCACGTCGGCGAGCGTGTTGTGGAAACGCCCGGCGATCACCGCGACGGAGCTGCCCCGCAGCAGGTCGTCGGCGACTGCTCGCACCAGGCTTGCACAGTCGACTTGGGCTACGGCGTCGTCGCTGATGCCCACCGGATAGCTGCCGATCTCTGCCGGGTCGGCGATGTGCTCCAACTCGATCGCGGCCTGACCTTCATACGACACCACGTCTCGAACCCCGAGAAGGGCAGAGATCGCATCGAAGAGTCGGCCCGCACTCGACGTCATCGGCGCGCTCACGCCGGCCCGCATCAGCGAGAGCACCTGGTCCCACCGAGGACCCTGCCGCTGCACGACGGCGAGATCTTGCGGTACCTCGCCGGCGTAGGCGAGGTCAAGGTGGGCGGCAGCCATCCGCCACGGCTGGCGCGCCGCCGCGTCCCCGCCGGGCATCGGCACCGCAGCCAAATGCGCGACCCGGGCGTAGCCGGTGAGGTCGGCAATGAGGAACTCGCCCCCCCAGGCCGTGCCGTCAGGGCCGAGACCGATCCCGTCGAACGCCACCCCGATGACCGGCCCGACCACGCCGTTGTCAGCCAAACAGGAGGCGATGTGCGCATGGTGATGTTGGACCGCGACCAGCCGAACATCTTCCCGCTCCATGGCGTAGCGGGTCGATGGGTAGTCGGGATGCAGGTCATGGGCAACGACGCCCGGCGCGACGTCGAGCAACGAGGTCAAGTGCGCGATTCCGTCGAGATAGGACTGCAGCGTCGCGTAGTCGTCGAGGTCGCCGATGTGGTGCGATACGAACGCATCACGGCCTCTCGCGACGCAGAAGGTGTTCTTCAGCGCCGGGCCGCACGCGAGGACGGGCTCCTCGCAGCCCAGCGGCAACGTGACCGGGTGCGGCACGTAACCGCGGGACCGGCGAATGGGCACCACGCGCCCGCGAACCACCTTGCAGACCGAGTCATCAACCCGAGTGCGGATCTCGCGGTCGTGGAGGAGGAACGCGTCGGCAATCGAATCGAGTCGGTCGGCGGCATCCGCGTCACTGAACGCGATCGGCTCGTCCGAGAGATTGCCGCTGGTGAGGACGACGGGCCGGCCAAGTGCCTCCACAAGCAGGATGTGCAGCGGGGTGTACGGCAGCATGACGCCCAACGTGGGCGAGCCGGGCGCTACCGACCTCGCCACAGCGGCGCCCGCCCGCCGACGAAGCAGGACGATCGGTCGCGCCGTGCTGAGGAGCAACGCTCGCTCCTCCTCGTCAAGCACGCAGAGGGCAGCGGCCGCGTCGACATCAGCGACCATGAGCGCGAAGGGCCGGTCCTCGCGGTGCTTGCGTCGACGGAGCGTCGCAACGGCGGACTCGTTGGCCGCATCGACCGCAAGGTGGTAGCCGCCTAGGCCCTTGACCGCCACGACCTGCCCCGCGTGCAGCCGCTCGACCGATCCGGCGATGGCGTCGCCACTCAGCTCATGTCCTGTGCGGTCCAGCAGCCGTAGCGTCGGCCCACAGGCAGGACAGCACACGGGCTCTGCGTGAAAGCGCCGATCCCTGGGATCGTCGTACTCCGCGCGACATGCGACGCACATCGGAAACGGCGCCATCGTGGTGCGCGACCGGTCGTACGGCACGGACCGCACAATCGTGTAGCGAGGACCGCAGTTCGTGCAGTTGATGAAGGGATAGCCGAAACGTCGGTCATTCGAGTCGCGAAGCTCCCGCGCACAGTCCGCACAAGTGGCGGTGTCAGCCGATACGAGCGCACGACGGACGCCGACCGTGTCACTAGCACGTACTTCGAAACCTACGGAGCCCTCCGGCCGAAGGTCGACACTGCGGACCTCTTCCACGCGAGCGAGCGGCGGCGGACGGGTCAAGGCGTCGAGCAGAGAGGCCACGTCGGGCGCGGAACCTTCCACCTCGAGCACTACGCCATTGGCGTCGTTACCCACCCACCCGGAGAGTCCGCGAGACGTTGCCTCACGCCAGACGAAAGGGCGAAATCCCACGCCCTGGACCAGGCCACGTACATGCGCGCGAACGCGAACGACGTCCAGCTCCGCAGGGTGCACCATCCGGAGCACTAGGGCGGACCGAACGGAAGGCGAGTGTGCAGGCGCCACCCGGCGCCGTCGTCCTCGACCCACAAAGACGCTTCCGTGGCGTCCACCCTGATCGGCAGCTTAGGCGCAACGGCGTCGGCAGCCTCTTCGCGGCGCTGCGCATCATCGACGTCAGAGACGGTGAGGTGCGGCACCGAAGCCGGGAACTTTCCGCCGTAAGGCTGATACTCCGGCCACCTGTCGACCAGTGACCGCGTCAGGTGGGCGAAGACATCAGACGGCTCTGGCATCAGGTAGACGGTCGCCGGGAACCTGCCGACCCGGATGAGAGTGAAGGCGAAACCGTCGACGCCGCTGAAGTATCGACTGAGCTCCCGCACGACGTCGTCGTCGATGGTGGAGGCCTCAAGGAACGGATAAAGCAGCGTGATGTGCGCGGGCATGCCCCGCGCCGCTGAGGGATCGTCGCGCTCACGCCATCGGCGTACGACGTCCTCCGCTTCGGGTACTACCACGACGACAGCGCTGCGACCCATGTCGGAACTCCTCCCCAGCGTGGGTGCAGGTTAGCGAACTCGCCGTGGTCCATAGACTTGTCGGACATGCGCGACGTCGTGGTGGTCGGAGCTGGGCACAACGCCCTCGTCGCGGCGTGCTATCTCGCCCGCGAGGGCCTCGACGTCGAGGTGGTCGAGCGAAGCGACGTCGTCGGCGGTGCTGTGTCGACGGTAGAGCGGTTCCCGGGCTACCTCATGGACCGCGGTTCGAGCGCGCACATCATGGTGCGGCACACCGGCATCATCGAGGAGCTGCGGCTCGTCGAAGCTGGCCTGGAGTACCAGGACCTCGACCCTTGGGGCTTCGCTCCATTCGGCGAAGAGAGCATCTACTTTCACGTCGATCTCGACCGGACGTGCGCCTCCATCGAGGCGGTGTGCGGCAGCCGGGATGCCGACGCCTACCGCTCCTTCGTCAACGACTGGGCGGACCGCAATGAGCGGGTCTTCACGGCATTTCAGTCACCACCGACGGGAGCCAACCTCGGTCGGCATCTGTGGGGGATCGGGAAGAGCACCGGGCTCTCCGGCATGGAGCTGTCGCGGCAGTTCCTGACCACCGCCGACCAGCTGCTCGACACGCACTTCGACGACGAACGTCTGAAAACCGCGCTTGCGTGGATGGGCGCGCAGTCCGGTCCACCGACGCATGAAGTGGCGACTGCGGACCTGGTCGGCTGGAACACGCTGATGCACCGCCGGCCGCCGGGACATCCCAAGGGGGGCAGCGGCCAGCTGTCGGTGGCGTTGGCCCGTCGGTTACAGACTTACGGCGGCGTGCTGCGACTCGGCGACGGGGCAGCGCAGATCATCGCGCGCGGCGGCCGCGCTGTCGGCGTACGCACCTCCAGTGGCGACGTCATCGAGGCGGGCATCGTCGTCGCCGGGTGCCACCTGCTGACGACCATTGATCTCGTGGGCGACGAACTCGACGCCGGTCCACGCTGGCTCGAGCTGGCGCAACGCGCCCGGCGTACCGTGCGCACCGGCAACGGCATCGGGATGGTGGTACGTCTTGGCACGTCCGACCTGCCGCGCTACACCGCTGCGGATCCCGCCGAGCACGGCGCGGAACATCGGGCGATGCAGCTCATCACGCCGAACCGGGTCGCCCTACGGCGAGCTCATGGCGAGTTCAGCGCCGGGCTGCCACCGACCAAGCCGGCCGCGCTGGCGATGACCTTCTCCGCCTTCGACGACACCATCGCGCCGGCGGGCAAGCACAACGTCACGGTGTGGGGACAGTGGCACCCCTACGAGCTCTCCAACGGAGAGTCGTGGGACGCCATCCGCGAGCGCGAGGGGCAGAAGCTCGTCGACGCGGTCGACGCCGTCGCACCTGGCTTCGCGAGCACCGTCGAGCACATGCACGTCCAGACGCCGTTGGACCTCGAGCGCGAGCTGGGCCTGATCCGCGGTCAGGTGATGCACGTGGAGATGGCGCTGGACCAGATGTTCGGGTGGCGCCCGCTGCCCGAGCTGGCCGGCTACCGGACACCGCTGGGCGGCCTCTACCTGACCGGCGCGTCCATGCACCCGGGTGGCGGCGTCTTCGGCGCCAGTGGTCGCTCAGCGGCACGCGTCGTACTCGATGACCGATCCCCCGGGTTCATCGCCCGCACGCTGCGCGTCCGTCGCGTCCGCTGACACCGTGGGCGCCCGCCCTCGAGGTTGCCCGGACTGGCCTCCTAAGGCCGCCGCGACGTCGTGCAGCCGCAGGGCGAGGTGCGCTTCGAGGGCGCGGTCCGGCTCGCGCCAGCGCTCGCCGAGCAATGAGGTGATGCGGGCCAGCCGCGACCGGCCAGCCACACAATTGGCAGCACTGAGTCAGCGCATTGTGCTCAGGTGTCCGCTCGACGGCGGGTGGGGGCTCCGGTTGTGTGGACTTCTGGTCGGCCGATGTCTCGTGATCATCTCGCCACGTCTCTCGCCTTGACGTCTGGGAAACCACCTGCAGGACCGCGCACGTGTCTCCAGGTGTAGGTGCGGGCCTGTCGGCGACCTGCGCTGCGTATCGTGATCGTCATGCACCAGACGGCCGGCCTGCGCACGACGTACGCGCTGGCGGCCCTGACGGTGCTCGCCCAGATCGGCTACCCGCTGACGTCCGGATCTGCGCGCGACCGGCTCACCGTCGTGACGGTGGCCCTGTTCTTCCTCACCTCGGTCGCCCATGCGCTGCTCACCCGCGGACTCCGGTTCACCACCTGCCTCGTCGTCGTGACGACGGGAGGTGGTCTCCTCATCGAAGCTCTCGGAGTGCGCACCGGCGTGCCTTTCGGTGACTACGCCTACGCCGACTCCCTCGGAGCCAAGGTCCTCGCCGTGCCGGCCGTCATCCCGCTCGCTTGGACGATGATGGCCTACCCGGCGCTCCTGGTGGCCCGACGGGTGACCACCCGGCCCATCCTCGGGCCAGTGCTCGCCGGGGCCGCGCTGGCGTCGTGGGACCTCTTCCTCGACCCACAAATGGTCGCAGCGGGCCACTGGGAGTGGTTCGCGAGTGGGCCGTCGATCACCGGCATCCCCGTCAGCAACTATCTCGGCTGGTTCGTTGTCGCCACCGCCATGATGGGACTTCTGCAGGCCCTCGCCCCGCGCGTCGACAGCGGTGATGTGGTGGTTCCCTACGCCCTCTACCTGTGGACCTACGCGTCGAGTGTCCTCGCCAACCTCACCTTCTTCGACCGGCCGCTCGTCGCCCTCGTCGGCGGAGTGGGGATGGGAGTAGTGGTCCTGCTCTTCCTCCGATCGACTCAGGCCTCCCCCACCGGGCGACCGCGCCTCGCCACCACATGAGTCGAGTGCTCGAGGCCGCGTCGGTCGGGGCCGTAGTGCTCGCTGCACATGCCGCGGTGAACGCTCGGCTCCTCCGACGTGCCCCTGGGGGTCCCCAGTCGATCGAGGAGCGGGTCAGTGTCCTGCTGCCCGCCCGCGACGAGGCCGATCGCATCGGCCCTACGCTGCGCGCACTTTTGACTCAACGGGGCGTCCCTCGGCTGGAGGTCGTGGTCCTCGACGACGGGTCCACCGACGGCACTGCGAAGGTCGTTCGCGACATCGCCGCCGACGACCCTCGGGTACACCTCATCGACGGTGGCGTACATCTTCCCGATGGGTGGCTCGGCAAGACCTGGGCATGTGCACGGCTCGCCGAAGCTGCCGACGCGACGAGCTCGGCGCTAGTGTTCCTCGATGCTGACGTCTGCCTCGCCCCCGATGGCCTCGCCCGCACCGTGGCACTGCTCCGCGAGGCAGAGCTGCACCTCGTGTCCCCGTATCCCAGGCAGCTCGCTGACGGCGCGGGCCCCCGCTTGGTGCAGCCACTGCTTCAGTGGTCCTGGCTGACCTTCCTTCCGCTCGCCCTCGCCGAGCGATCCCGGCGCGCGTCGCTCACCGCCGCAAACGGCCAGCTGCTCGCCGTCGATGCCGCGGCCTATCGGGACTGGGGCGGGCACACCGCCGTACGAAACGAGGTCATCGAGGACGTCGCAATCGCTCGTGCTGCCAAGCGCCACGGCTTCCGGGCTGTCGTGGCCGACGGCACCGATGTGGCGACTTGCCGCATGTACGACGACTGGCCCGCGCTACAAGAGGGCTACACGAAGAGTCTTTGGGCGGCTTTCGGCTCTCCCGCAGGCGCTGCGGCCACGATGACGGCGCTGAGCGTGCTTTACGTGCTGCCGCCGGCTGCGGCCGTCCGGGCGCTGGTGCGAGGGCGGCCGCGCGATGCCGTCGTACCTATCATCGGCTACGCCGCCGGGGTGTATGGCCGGGTTGTCGCCGCCCAGCGAACCGGAGGGCGGAATGCGGATGCGCTGGCCCACCCGGCATCGATCGTCGTGCTCGTGATGCTCACCGCCCGAAGCTGGCGTGCCCGTCGCCGCGGCCAGCTCACCTGGCGCGGACGGAACATCGGCGACATCGTCGGCGCAGCCCGCTGATGGCCCGCGTTGTCGTCGTGGGCGCCGGAGTGGGCGGCCTCGCGGCCGGCGCCCGACTCGCTGCGGCGGGCCATCACGTCACGATCTGCGAGCAGGCCGATCGCATCGGCGGGAAGCTCGGGCTGCACGTTGCCGACGGCTTTCAGTTCGACACCGGCCCCTCACTGCTCACGATGCCCCACGTGCTGCGCGAGGTGTTCGATGCCAGCGGCGGTTGTCTCGAGGAAGCATTGGTGCTGCGGCGGGTCGACCCCATCGCGCACTACCGATTCAGCGACGGCACCGAGCTCGACGCGACGGGAGATCTCGACACCTTCACGGCCACTCTCGACGACGTGCTGACCCCGGGCAGCGGGGCGGACTGGCGGAACTTCATGGACCGGGCCGGCCGCATCTGGGACGCCACCCACGAGGTGTTCCTCGACCGTGCGCTCGACGGTCCGCGAACGCTGCTCCGACAGGGGGTTCGCATCGGCGACCTCCGGACGGTGGCGCCGTGGCAGTCGCTGCGCGACTTGGGAGAGCGTTACCTCCGCGACCCCAGGCTGCGGATGTTTCTGGACCGCTATGCCACCTACACCGGCTCCGACCCCCGACGGGCACCGGGCGCCTTAGCCGTCGTGCCGTGGGTCGAGCAGACCTACGGCGCGTGGTACGTCGAAGGCGGGCTCGTCCGCATCGGCGACTCCCTGTGCGCGCTGGCTGCCGAGCGCGGCGCCGTCGTACGCACGTCGGTCGACGTCGTCGAGGTGCGGGTCGAGGGCGGCCGGATCAGCGGGGTCGTGCTCGCCGACGGCGAGCGCCTCCCAGCCGACGTGGTTGTGGCCAACGCTGATGCCGCCCATCTCTACGGCGACCTCATCCGCGACCCCCGGACGGTAGGCGCCCGGCGTCGACTCGCCCGCGCCACGCCGAGCCTCTCCGGCTTCGTGCTGCTCCTCGGTCTCCGCGGGCGCACCCCCGGTCTCGCCCACCACACCGTGCTGTTCCCGGATGACTACGACGCAGAGTTCGACGATCTCTTCGGGTCGTCCCCACGCCCGGTGCGTAACCCGACGCTCTACCTGTCCGTACCCGACGACCCGGCGGTCGCCCCCGCCGGGCACGAGGCGTGGTTCGTCTTGGTCAACGCCCCCCGCCAGGGGCAGGTGGGAGGCGACGGTACGACGGTGGACTGGGACGCGCCTGGCGTCGCCGACGCCTACAGCGAGCGGCTGCTCGACCTGCTGCGCCATCGCGGCTACGACGTACGCGAGCGCATCGTGCATCGCACGGCGATCACTCCGGCAGACCTGGCTCGGTGGACCCGGGCCGTGGGCGGCGCGATCTACGGCACCAGCTCCAACGGGCTTCGCGCAGCCTTCCTCCGCCCGGCCAACCGCTCTCCGGTGCCGGGGCTCTTCCTCGTCGGCGGCTCGTCACACCCTGGCGGCGGCCTGCCTCTCGTCCTGATGTCGGCCCGGATCGTCAGCGACCTCATCGGAGCCCCTTAGAGCCCGCGCGAGCTCTCAGCCGCGTAGGAAGCCGACGACGTCGAGGACGACGTGCGTCGATCCAGCGCTGGTGCGTACGCCGATCCGACCGCTCGCGCTCAGCGGTACGAACGCCAGGTTCGCCGCAGTGCGCGCGGGCCCGAGGTTAAGCGTCGACGTCCGACTTGCCAGGCCAGCGGCCGAGACGCTCACATGCGTGGTCGCGGACGCCTGTGTCGCGGTTAGGGTGACAACGACGCCGATCGCATCGGAAGGGACGCCGACCCGGCCCGCTACGTTGATCTCTCGGATGGCCCCGGCGGTCAGTGGACCACCCTCGGCTCGGGAGTCGTGCAGGCGGACTGGTGCCAGCGGTGTTATCCGAC
>JBKJUS010000052.1:0-26279 GCA_046590575.1 Mycobacteriales bacterium
CACGACGATCTCGCCGTCTACGACGCAGCGGGGCGGCATCTGGTCCAGCACCGCCGCGACGACGTCGGGGAAATACCGAGTGAGCGGTCGCTCGTTGCGCGAGCCGAGTTCCACCGAGTCTCCGTCGCGGAAGACGATGCATCGAAATCCGTCCCACTTGGGCTCGAACTGGAAGTCCCCTGCAGGTATCGCGGAGACAGACTTCGCGAGCATCGGCTTGACGGGCGGCATGACGGGAAGTCGCATGCCGACATCATCGGGTAGCGCCCCCCCGAACGTGGCGACGTTTCCCGCGGCGGCGTTTACGCCGAGTGCTTGGCCAGGTAGTCGATGAAGTAGGCGCGCAGCATCGGCTCGGCGTCGCCGAGGTGCTCGCCGCCGAGCTCGCGGAATAGCTCGATGAGGTCGGAGAGGGACGCCCCAGGGGCGGTAAAGCTGTCGTCGGTGGCGGCCCCGGCAGCGACGGGCACATGCTTCGCGAGGTCCCAGAAGAAGTGCAGGTCGTGGCGGCGCTTGGCAACGTCGAAGGCGCGTCGTCGCAGCTCTTCGGTGTTCAACGCGTCGAGTTCATCGACGGTAGCGCTCATCCGACCTCCCGCTAGCGACCTGGCGGTGAGGCTATCTCAGGGGAAGTCGCGGCCGCGGGGGAGCTCCGCCAGCGTGGTGGACCAGGCCGCCCGCTTCGTCACAGCCCCCATGGCGTAGGCATGCAATACCCGTCCGGACGGGATAAGCCGTCGCTCGCCGCCGTCGACCAGCCAGGTCACTCCAGTCGGCTCCCGGAGCAGCGTGCCGTTGCGTGGTCGCAACGTTCCCCCGAGAGCCGGTCCGATCGGTGCCGGAGATTCCGTCGGGGCCACGGAGGGTGTCGGTTCCGGCGACGTGCCGTGGTCGAACGGGATGAAGGGCGGCGGCAGTGCGGGACCGAAGGAGTCCGCAGGCAGCGTCCATGCGTCCTGGTGCGCGATGCCCCAGCTGTTCAGCGTGGGCACGTCGGGGACAGCCCGGCGCTCGCCGTTCCGGATGAGCCACAGGCTGGGAGCGCCGTCGAGGCGGAGCAGCGCGCCCTCGCGGATGGGTCCGGGCAGAGTCTGGTCGATGGCGACCGGCGTGCGCGCCAATGCCTCCGCGTCAGCCAGCCTTACCCGGTCGGGCGAAACACCAACGAGTGCGAGCGAGTCGGATGGCACCTGGATTCGCGCGCCGTCGACGACGACCCAGTGGGCTCCATCTGGACCGCGTACGACGAGGCCGTCGCGGATCGGCACGTTCGCGCCGCGTGGGTACATGTCGATCTCGGCCTTCTGCACCGGTACGACGTCGGTCAGCCGGTAGCCGTTGAGCGCGATGGTGCCCTTGCCGATGAGCCGCTTCTGTCCACCGTCGATGAGCCATGCAGGCCCGAACCGGGCGTCGCGCACCAAAATCCCGTCGGGGTGCGGGCCGGCGGTCTGAGGTGCGGTGAGGCGCCAGGCCCGGTCCAGCGACCCCTTGGCGTTGTAGACGACGCCCGACCACGGCTCGCCCTTTCGCAGCTCGAGATGGGTGTGCGGACCGGTGTTCTCGGCGTTGCCGCTGTCGCCGCTCCACGCGAGCAACTGGCCCTGTACTACGCGGAGCCCCTGTCGCATGCCAGGGGCGAATCCGAACTCCGCAGTGCCCCTGCCGTCGTCGGTGCCAGGCGTGTCGTTGTTGGTGTGGAGGTAGTTGGCTGACCAGCCGTTGTCGCCCTGCAGCGTGATGTAGTTGCCCCCTCCCGGCGCGGTCTCACGCTTGAGCGAGTGGATGGTGCCGCTGAAGACGGCCACGAGGGGTCGCATCCGCGGTGACATCAGGTCCTGGCCGAGGTGCGTGCGGGTGCAGCCAGAGCGGCACACGAGGAAGGTGTCGGAGTAGCTCACAGCACCGATGACCGGAAACACCATCGGCACGACGACGGACTCCATCGCGACCGCAGCATCGGCGTACGCCGACCGCGTGGCCTCGCCGGTCGGCGCTGGGATCGCGGCCGCAGCTGCTGCCGTCACGGCCGTGGTCGCGGCGAGGGCTGCTGCACCCACCGCTGAGACGGCCCGGCGAAGTCCTGACGAGCGCACCGAGGAACCTCCTGGAAGCGGCTGGTGCGTGCCTTGTCGACCTGGCGGCCGGTGGTCTTGACGTCGGGTCGGAGCCGACAGGACATCCTGGCTCGACGGAGAGGACGACTCCTGCGGATGTGTCCCGAATTGCCGGCAGACCACTACTCTCCACCGGTGATCCAGGTGCTGATCGACGCCGACAACGTCGACGTCGTGCGCATCGGCGCACTGCTTGATTTGTTGCCCGACCACGGCGTGCGCATGACGGTGGCCGGTCACCCGGCGGCCCTTGAGGGCACGGATTGGCCGCCGTACGCCGAGGTCGTGGCGGCAGCGGGCTGGCAGCGTGCCGACATAGTGCTCGCCGCGGCGTACCAGCCTGATGACGCACCGCTCGTGCTCGTCTCGGGTGACGGCGACTTCGGTCTGCTCGTCACCCGGCATCGGGGCCCTGCGCTCGTGCTCTCGGAAGCGGCGTCCTACCGGCTCCGCGAGCAGGTGACTGTGGTGGATCCGATCCTCGACGGACTCGACCCACTACGCCAGTGGCTGGCCGCCGTGCTCTGACCGCCCGCAACGCCGGGTGCGGGAGGCTGTCTGGCGTGACGGACGACAGGGCGGGGCACGAGCCGGCGGTCCGGGCGGCGCTCTACGCGATGCAGGCAGCTCTCGAGGTCGAGGTGGCCCAGCTGCGGGGGCCCGGCGCCGAGGTCGGCCGCGATGCCCACGCCGGGGTGCGGCTGACGGTGACGGGAAAGCGCTGCACCTATTCCTTCGCCGACGTGCCGGGCGCTCGGCTCGGCGACGACTTGCCGGTGCGGCTGGTGCTGCCGTTCGGCGGCGGTGAAGCAGACGGTGATGTCGTCTCGCACCGAGACGGCGAGCTGGTCGTGGGAGTCGGGCGGGACTTGGGCCCGACGATCGAGCACGCGACGATCATCACGGATGCTTCCTTCCTGCTCGAACGGCTCGGCGCGCGGCTCGGCCAGGTGCTCGACGAGACCGCTCCGCTCGACCTCGAGGTCGTCGCGCGACTTCTCGGCCTGGCGCAGCCGAATTCCGCCACCGTGGATGTGCCGGCTGCCGTGGCCGATTCGCTCAACGAGGAGCAGTGGGCCGCGGTGGCACTCGCGCTCGGCAGTGACCTCACCTATGTGTGGGGCCCACCCGGCACTGGCAAGACGACCACCATCGCGCATCTGGTGGCAGCGCACTACCACGCCGGACGTTCGGTGCTTGTCGTGTCCAACACCAACACAGCGGTGGACACGGCCCTCGGTCACATCGCCGAGCTGCTTTCCGAGGAGCCCGGATTCGCCCGTGGCGACGTGTTGCGGCATCGCGCGATCGTCCAGGACGAGCTGCGCGATCGGCATGGCGAGAGCCTGACTGCCGAGGCCGTCGTGCGCCGGCTGGCCGCACCTATTCTGGCGGAGCGGATGCGGCTCGACGTCGAGCTCGGTGGGCTCGGTGACACCGAGGCGGACAGGGCCGCGAAACGCGCCTTGCGCGACCGGATCGACGTCCTTGACCAGCAGCTGGCAACTGGCGAGGAACAGCTGCTCGAGCGGGCTCGGGTGTTGGCCGCGACGGTCTACCAGACCTGGCTCGGTGGCATGCCGGAGCGCGACTTCGACGTCGTCGTGATCGATGAGGCGTCGATGGTGATGCTCCCCATGGCCGTGTACGTCGCTGGGCTCGCTCAGCACTCGGTGGTCGTGGCGGGGGACTTCCGCCAGCTGTCCTCGATCGTGACCAGCCCGGACCACGTCGCCCGGCGGTGGTTGGCGACCGACGCCTTCACGGAGGTCGGCATCCCGCGAGCGCTCAGCGCCGGCGACCCACCCGCATACCTGGCTGCTCTTCAAACGCAGTACCGGATGCGCCGGCCGATCGCCGACGTCGTCACCGCGTTGTACTACGACGACAACCCGCTGCGCACCGGCCGCGCCGACCGCGATCCCTTGACCGGCCGGTCACTGCCGACAGAGCACCCGCTGGTCTACGTCGACACGGGTCCGCTCGGCGCCTGGGCCGGTTACCAGGGCCGCGGCTCGCGGTTCAACCCGTTGCATGCGCTCGTGGTCGCCGAGCTAGTCGAGGCACTTGCGCCCGCGCCCGACGTGCTTGGGTCTGGCGGAGGTGAGGACTCGACGTTGGGCGTCGTGACGCCGTACGCCGCGCAGGAGCGTCTCGTGGCTGGCCTGCTCAGCGACCGACATGGGCGTTCCTCTCGCGGCTGGTCGAGCACCGTGCACCGCTTCCAGGGCAACGAGAAGGACGCGATCGTGCTCGACCTCACCGACTCCGTGGGCGTCGGTCCGGGTCCGGGCGCCCGCGCCCGCGGTCGCGACGACTCGGAGTCGAGGCTGCTCAACGTCGCGGTCAGTCGAGCCCGCGACTGTCTCGCTGTGGTCGCCGACTTCACCTATTTGCGCCGGCGTACGCCGCGAGGAGCGGTCGTGCGCCAGTTGTTGGATCTGCTGGAGTCCGAAGGTACGCCGCTGCGGCCTGACCTGGTAGGCGTCGACGGCTCAGGTCGTCTGCGTTGGCCGGGCGAGGACCTACGCTCGATGCCCGTGCCGCACCTACTCTCGCTGCACACTGCCGTCGCGGCCGTGGCCGCGGTTGTGGGCGACATCGACAACGCGACGGATGAGGTCGTGATCTGGACGCCGCGGGTGTCGGGCCAGGGCATGGCGGCCTGGTCTGCGGCGATGCGGCGTGCGTTGCTCCGGGGAATCGCGGTGCGGGTGGTGACCCGGCCGCCGGCGCAACAGATGACCGGTGAGCTCGTCATCCGGCAGATGCGCGAAGCCGGCGTCGTCGTCGACCTGTGGGAAGGGATGGACGAGCGGCTCGCTCTCATCGACGCGACCCACATCTGGCACGGCGACGGAGACATTGGCCTCCCACTCCCGGACGAGTCGGTATGGGTCCGCGCCCGAAGCACCGCCATGGGCACGGCACTGGTCTCGCTCCTGCGGCCGGCGGCAAGCCCGAGGCGTCGACTTGGCGAGACCACCAACCCACCATGCCGCGCCTGCGGGGCGCCGTCGGCGCTGCGTCGTACGCCGGGCGCGGCGGCCTTCGCGTGCACCGGAGTTTGCGCGCAGGAGTGAAGGCGTAGCAGGGTGGGAATAGCCTGATCTGGCCATATGGTGACCTGGACCTGGCGCCGATGTGGATAGGTGAGGGCCTGTGGGTCCCGCGCACCGAGAGGAGGCCTGCGGATGAGCTTGCTGCCTTTCCGCGCACCTCGCGGTGCCGCAGCCGTCGAGCCGCGTCCGGTCGCGGTCGTCCTCTCCGGCGGCGGCAGCGCGGGCGCAGCGCAGGCTGGCATGCTCGCCGCTCTGGTCGAGGGCGGCGTGCGTCCTGATTTCGTCGTCGGCTGCTCGGTGGGCGCGCTCAACGGCACGTTCCTGGCGATGGACCCTTCCGGCGAGCGGATCGGCGACCTCCTCGCACTCTGGCGTGGGCTGACCGCCCGTGACATCTTCGGCAACGGTTCGGTACGCCGCTTGTTCAACCTGGTCAAACGCCGCGACCACCTCTGTTCACCTCTGTCCTTGCGCCGGATCGTGCGCGAATGGCTGCCCGTCGAGGATCTGTCGCAGACCGCGGTGCCGATGCATGTCATCACCACGGACCTGCACACGGGCCGTGCCGCCTGGTGGTCGGCGGGCGATACCGAGACCATCCTCTCGGCGAGCGCCTGTCTACCGGGCGTCTTCCCGCCAGTGGTCCTGGGCGACAGTCGGCACGTCGACGGTGGCGTCTCCGACGGCGTACCCGTCGACCGGGCCATCGAGCTGGGTGCCCGCACTGTGTGGGTCCTGGACGTCACCAACGATGACCCCTTGCCAGCTGACCGGCGGATGAGCGCACTGGATGTGCTGCTGCGCAGCTTCACGATCAGTCGGGCCCGTCGGGCCGACAGCGTCTATGTCCAGGGCGTGACCGTGCACCACATCCGAGTGCCGGAGACCGCGGGACTGGACCCGCGGGACTTCTCCCGCAACGTTGAGCTGATCGCCGCGGGATTCGCCGCAGCCCACGCGTTCATGTCCGACTTGGTCACCAGCCCGGTCAGTGCGCCGGAGCAGCGCTCCCGGCTGCTTCGCCGCGCCCGGCCGGCGCCCGCGGCCTGATCAGCAGCGCCACCACCGTCAGAAGTCCCGCGAGGGCGACGAGGACGACGTACGCCGCAGCGCGTCCGTGCCGGGTGGCGCTCAACACAATCGCAGCCGTCACGCCCATCCCGGCGATGCGGGCCACCCACTCGGAGTGGCGCAGGCCGGCTGCCAGCGCCAGCGTGACGAAGATGAGGAAGTCCATGACGATCCACACGCCCGGCTCCAGCTCGTCGTAACCAGGCGCCCCGGGCACCAACGGGATCAGGTAGCCGACCACCTGCAAGGCGGCGTACGCCGACACGAGGACGCCTCGTCGAGACATGGCGGCAGTCTGCCATGGGAAGGTGGCGCTTCTCGTCGCGGCCGTCGGCCGCGCAGCCTGGACAGGAGCTTCCTTGGCCGCGTCGCCGCGCAGCACCCGGCGCAGGCTAGCCGTTGCCACCTGGCGGCCGTCGCGCGACGGGCGCCTCTACGGCCGCGTCGCAATCGATGCGACTGCGTTGCAGCGCTTCCTCACCGAGCTGCGAGCCAGCAGCGGCGTACGGGTGTCGGTTACCCATGCGGTCGGCAAGGCCGCCGCTCGGGCGATGCGCGAAGTACCCGAGGCGCACAGCCGGGTGCGGTTCGGCCGGGTCGTGCCCCTGCCGAGCTGCGACGTCGGATTCGCGGTGGACATTGCCGGCGAAGACCTCGCTCCGGTGAAGGTGATGGCGGCCGACACGAAGTCGGTGGTGGAGATCGCACGGTCACTCGAGGCCGGCGCCCTGGACCTGCGTGAGGGCCGCGACCGCGCCTATGTCACGACGACCCGGATAGCGAGGGCGCTTCCGTCGTGGCTGATCCGACCGGTCCTGGACGTCGCGAGTGTGGTCAACGGCGGGATGGGACTTCGAGCCTTCGGCCAGCCGGCTTTCCCGCTCGGCTCGGTGTTCATCAGCAATGTCGGGTCATTCGGGCTCGACGAGGTGCTCCTTGCTCCGGTTCCGTTTGCCCGCGTGCCGGTCTACGTCTGCGTGGGAAGGATCGCGGATGCACCCCTCGTCGTCGACGGCGCGGTGGCGGTCCGTCCACAGCTCATCGTCACGTTCACGTCAGACCACCGCATCGTCGACGGGGTCCAGGCCGGCCGGTTCGTCCACGCGGTGAAGTCCGCACTGCTCGACCCGTCGCTGTTGACCGGTTGACGGGTGACCTCCGTGTAGCGTCGCCGCCGTGCCCGACTCCGCTGATGTTGACCTTGCTGCGCTTCGGGCTGCAGTCGATGCCGTGGACGCTGAGCTCGTCGACGTCGTCGCGCGCCGGCTCGGACTGGTCTCACAGGTCGCGGACCTCAAGTCCGGTGCCGCGGCCCCTGTCCGGGATGCCATCCGCGAACGCGAGGTGCTCGACTCTGTCGCTGCCGCCGCCCGCGCTCGCGGGGTGTCCGTGCACCTTGTACGTCGACTCTTCGAAGAGCTGCTGCACCACTCGGTCACCCATCAGGCTGCTCGCCTCTCGCCCGCCGACGGCCGACGACTGCGCGTGTCCTACCAAGGCGCTGAGAACGCCTACTCCTACCTGGCCGCGCACAAGTACGTCGATGACGCAGGCGCGGTGGGGGAGTTCGTCGGATGCCGGACCTTCCTGGAGGCAGCTGAGCTGCTCGCCGACGGCGATGTCGACCTGGCCGTGCTCCCGATCGAGAACACCACGGCTGGAAGCATCAACGGGGTTTACGACCTCCTCCGCACGGAGGATCTGACGATCGTCGGCGAAGAGGTGTGGAAGGTCGACCACTGCCTGGCCGGGCCAGCTGAGGTGCCGCTCGAGTCCTTGACGCGGGTTCTCTCCCATCCGCAGGCACTGGAGCAATGCTCGACGTTCTTGGCATCGCTGCCGCACTGCGAGGCGGTCGCCCACGTCGACACTGCAGCAGCGTTGGAAGCCGTCTCTGCGGCAGGTGATCCCACGGTCGCGGCGATCGGCTCGACGGAAGCGGCAACCGCGTTGGGTCTGGTTGTGCTGCAGCACGGGGTGAGCAACCAGCAGGAGAACTACACCCGGTTCGTCGTCCTGGCCACAGCGGCGCGGTCGGTCGACCCCCGGGTGCCATGCAAGACCTCGCTGATCCTCGTCACCCGGCATGAACAGGGTGCGCTTCTCCGCTGCCTGGAAGTGCTCGCTGCGAGCGGGTTGTCCATGACCAAGCTCGAGTCGCGACCGCGGCCCAGCAGACCGTTCGAGTACATGTTCTTCCTCGATTTCGAGGGCAGCGTGGAAGATCCCCGCGTGGGGGCCGCGCTGGAGGAGCTGCGGATGGCTGCCCTCATGGTCAAGGTCCTGGGGAGCTATCCGTCAAAAACCGTCATCCGGAGCTGACATCGTGGCCGTGATCGAGATCGAGGGTGCGCACAAGGTCTACCGACGGTCCCGACGGCCTCCGCAGCGGGCGCTCGACGGACTCGACCTCACGGTCGAGGAGGGAGGTGTCTTCGGCTTCCTCGGACCCAACGGCTCCGGCAAGACGACCACGATCCGGGTGCTGCTCGGACTCGTGCGGCCCGACGCCGGTGAGGTGCGGGTGTTCGGACGGCCGGTGCCCGGCGGGCTGCCCGAGGTCATCCCTTCGATCGGCGCGCTGGTGGAGTCGCCGCAGCTCTTCCCGAGCTTCACGGGCCGCCGCAACCTCCGCCTGCTCGCCGGGATCGCCGGGCTGCCTGACCGCCGGGTCGACGAGGTGCTCGAGCAGGTTGGATTGACCGACCGCGCCGGGGACCGCGTGAAGGGCTACTCCCTCGGCATGCGCCAGCGACTGGGCATCGCGGCGGCACTGCTCAAGAAGCCTCGGCTGCTCGTGCTCGACGAGCCGAGCAACGGACTGGACCCGGCAGGCATCCGCGAGGTGCGTGAGCTGCTTCGCTCGCTCGGCGCGTCCGGCGTCACGGTGTTCGTGTCGTCGCACCTGCTCGGCGAGGTGGAGCAGATGTGCGATCACGTCGCCATCGTGGCTCGGGGGCGCCTGGTGATGACCGGAACGGTGCGCGAGATCATCGCGGCGACCCGGCAGTCGACCGGCGAGGTACGTGTCGTCGTGGGGGGGATCGTCGCGGCAGGGGAGCTGCTCCAGGCCCGCGGCTTCGTCGTGGAGATAGCTGCGGACCACCTGGTCGTGCGAGGGGTTGCAGACCCGGCGGAGGTCACCCGCGTGCTGGCCGTCAAGAAGATGTACGTCAGCGAGCTGACCCCGGTCGAGGCCAGCCTTGAGTCGGTCTTCTTCGAGCTGACGGAGGGTGCGCCGTGATTCGCCTGCTTCGTGTCGAGATGCGCCGGATCGCGGCTCGCCGCGCCGTCCGCTGGCTCACGGTCGCACTCATCGGTGCTCTTGTCCTCATCGGGGTGAGCGCCCTCCGCGACGCCGGGAAGACGCCCGGCCCCGGTGACTTCGTGTTCCGTGACCGCGCCCCCGAAGGCTCCAACATCGTCGGCGGTGCGCTGGCAGTCTACGCCTTCCTGGTCGGATCGACGTACGCCGGCGCGGAGTGGGCGGCGGGGACCGTGCAGGCACTGTTGTTCTGGGAGCCGCGGCGGGTCCGGGTGCTCCTTGCCAAGATGGCCGCACTGGCAGTCTGGGTAGTCGGCGTGGGTGTGGTCGCCCATGGCGTCCTCACCTCCTTCGCCGCAGCGGCCTCGAAGTCTGACGGGTCGTACGCCGGGATCGACGGGGACTTCTGGAGGTCGTTGCTCGTCGCGGATGTACGGGCCCTCGCCATGGGCGTTTTCGGCGGTGCACTGGCGTTCGGGCTGGCGGGGCTCACGCGTAGCACCGGCGCGGCGCTGGGCGCCGGGTTCGTCTACTTCGCCATCCTTGAGCAGGTCCTGCGCGGGCTGGTCCGCTGGAGCAACCCCTACCTCGTCGGCAACGCGTTCGTCGCGTGGCTCGACGGCGAGCTCGTCATCCCGCTGAGCAGCACCAGGTCAGTGCTGATGTCGCGCACCGATGGTGGCCTGGTGATGCTCGGCTACGCGGTCGTCGTCGTCGGGGTGATGACATTGCTCTTCGCTCGGCGCGACGTCACCTGACCGACGTCATCGACACCGACGGCGACGCCGGACGGTCGATGCGTGCAGACCGAGGGCCAAGGCGGCTGCGACAGCCGCCGCGGTGGGCACGCTGCCGAGGGTTCGGGACGTCGCCACGGTGACCGGCGCGGCGGTGTGGTTCCGTGGCGCGGTGTCCGGGCGTCCGCGTGGGATCGCTGGTGCCTCGGTGACCACCGGGACAGCATCCGACCTGACCGCCGGTGTCCTCCGCGGAGTAGACACGACGGGCTGCGTCGGGACAGCGACAGCGACAGTCTTAGTCGGTCGCGTTGGCTGCCTCGCAGCTGGCGCCGTACGCAGCCGCACTGTCGAGAGGCGTGGGACCCGTGCCACGGATGTGGTCCCCCGTCGAGCCGAGCCGAAGTCCTCCGTGACCCAAATGCGACCGTCCGCACTGCGGGCCACCGCGAGTCCCACGAGGACGTAGTTCGCACCGTCGACGCTGGCGTGATGGTAGGGGCTGGCGAGAAAGCCTTCGTGGTTGTCCGCGACCGAGTACCCGAAGCCGACGTTCTCTCCGAAGGTGCCGATGCCAAGGCGGCGGTGCGACTCTCGGCTGAAGAGCGGCTCGTTGTGGAAGAGCCGGTCGGCCCGGACCATCGCCGCTGTGTGCACCTGCGCGATCGCCGAAAGTTCAGGGTCGAGCGTGACCGGCCTGAGGCGATGAGTCGTTCGGTGGGCGTTGATCAGCCGGAGCAGTTCTGCGGGCTCCTGGCCGGTCACCGCTGATGTCGGCGGACGGGCCGGCGGGACCGCGACCGGCGGGTTGGGTACCGCCGGGGGTGGCACCGGCGCGAGTGGGGTCTGCGGCCCGATCGGCAGGGGTTCGCGCGGAGCGGGCGACGAGACAACGGGAGAGGGGGCGGGATCTGGCGGGCAGAGGAAGACGAAGAAGCACCGCTCAGATCGTGATCCGGCAGCCGTCGTGTCGGCGCCCGAGGCGCTGCCGGCCAGGCTGATGCTCAACGCTGCGGCGGCCGTGAGTCCGGCGCTGAGACGGGTTGGCCAGCTGGACACGATGGACTCCTACACCGGTCGGGAGATATCCCTCACCATCGGGCGTTGCGAGGCCGGGGTGGACCCGTTCAGGTCGAAATAGGCCTGATGCCCGGCGAAGATGACCCGGAGTGACTAGTCCCAGCTAGGCGCTGCCAGCCCCGGGTGGCCGGTCAGCCGAGGCAGGCCGCCGGCAGCTCGAACCAGCGCAACGCCTCGAAGTCCGCCCGTAGCCCGGGGGGCGGCGTGCAGTCTGGGTCGGGCCGCGCGGCGGCGAGCGAGGCGGCCTCCGTGAGATATCCAGCGAGGGCTGATTCCGGGGCGCTGCGCCGGGTGCGCGGATAGGTCATCGCACCGGTGGTGGCGTCGTAGGTGACGTCATGGAGCCGAAGGGGAGGTTCGATCGCCCCGCCGCGGTGTCGCCACATTCCGCTGCCTTCGTCGAACCGGTAGTCGGCGAGGAATCGATGTCCGTGCTCGGCCACCATCTCGACCGCGCGGAGGAGGTAGTCGGCGACAGCGTCGCTGATGAAGTAGTTGAAGTTCACTCGGACCCAGCCTGGCTTGATGCCCTCGCAGCCCCGGTTGATCTCCCCCTCGAAAAGGTGCGAGCGCTCGATGTCGATGCCCAGCAATCGGTGGCCGTACGGCCCGGCGCACGAGCACCCACCTCGGGCCTGGATGCCGAACAGGTCGTTGAGCAGCGCGACGACGAAGTTGTGGTGGAGATAGCGCGCGTTCGGCGCACGGACGACGAAGCTCACGATCGACAGCCGGTGTGCCGTGGGACTGCCGAGCACGTCGATCTGCGGGTGTGCCGACCACCGCTCGATGGCCCGACGGACGAAGCTCTCCTCGCGGGTGCCGATGAGCCCGGGTGAAACCGCTTCCTTGAGCCCGAAAACCAAGCCGGCGCGGATCGACTCGACGATCGCCGGCGTGCCTCCCTCCTCGCGCGCCACCGGGTCGGCGAGGTAGACGTGCTCCAGCGGGTTGACGTAGGCCACTGTGCCGCCGCCGGGCACGGTCGGCACCCGGTTGGACAGCAGTGTTCGGCGTACGGCGAGAACGCCGGGCGTGCCTGGCCCGCCGATGAACTTGTGCGGCGAGAGGAAGACCGCGTCTTTGTAGCCCTCCGGCTGTGCCGGGTCGGTCATGGCGACCGTGTCGTACGGCGCCGCGGCGGCGCAGTCCCAGAACGCCAAGGCGCCGTGTCGGTGCAGCAGCGCGGAGAGCCCCCAGGTGTCGCTGGTGATGCCAGTGACGTTGGACGCGGCCGAGAAGCTGCCGATCTTGAGGCGTCGTCCGGCATGGCGAACGAGCTCTGCCTCGAGGCTCGTGGCGTCGATATGACCGTCGGCGTCCTCCGGGATGACGACGACATCGGCGATGGACTCGCGCCAGGGCAGCTCGTTCGAGTGGTGCTCGAAGGGGCCGATGAAGACGACCGGGCGCTCGTCTGGCGGTATCTGTGCGGTGAACGCGAACCGGTCGTCGAGGTTCGCCGGGATGCGCAGGCCGAGGATGCGGATCATCTTGTCGATGGCCGCCGTCGAGCCCGAGCCGCAGAAGAGGATGACCGTCTCCTCGTCGCCGCGCAACGCCGTACGGATGATCTCGCGGGCATCCTCACGCAGTCTCGTGGTCTGCAGGCCGGTGCCGCTGGACTCCGTGTGAGTGTTGGCGTACCGGGGGAGCACCTCGTCGCGAATGAAATCCTCGATGAACGACAAAGCGCGACCCGAGGCGGTGTAGTCGGCATAGGTGATCCGCCGAGGTCCGTAGGGGCCGGACATGACCTGGTCGTCGCCGATGACGCCCTCACGGATGCGGTCGAGCAGCGACGAGCCCTCGGTGGTCACGCTTCGCATTGTGCTCGCCTGCGCAGGAAGGCGCTGCTCGCAGTGCCCGGTGGCTCAGATGACTCGGCTACGGGCGTCTGAGCCGAGCAGTCTGAGCCACTCGACGCCAAGAAGAGTGGACGCGAGAGGACTCGAACCTCCGACCTCCTCCGTGTCAGGGAGGCGCTCTAACCAACTGAGCTACGCGTCCGAGGCGCAGGCGAGAATCGAACTCGCGTACAGGGCTTTGCAGGCCCTTGCCTAAGCCACTCGGCCACTGCGCCAGCTCGAGGCTCACCTGATGAGACCCGGTCGTGCCACACCTTACGGCCTGGCTGGCCGTGTGATGCGTGGAGCGGACGACGGGATTCGAACCCGCGACCCTCACCTTGGCAAGGTGATGCTCTACCAGCTGAGCCACGTCCGCATGCGAGGCGTCACTGTAACGGACACCGCGACCGGGGCTCAAACGAGCCCGGCCGCGGTGTCCGTACTTCGGGTGCTGTGCTCAGCGAGGCGGCAGCGGGAGCACGGCGTCTTCGACGACCGCCACCAGACAGCTGGCCTCGTGGACCACGGGGCGTACCGCCGCCGGCGTAGAGCCCTCCACCGTGTGCAGAGTGCCGCTGACCACGCCATCCTCGTTGGTCCCCGGCGCGAGGTTTTCGCCGATCGTCCGAGTGCCGAGCAGACCACCCCGTGCGCACGTGCTCACCGCAGGAGCCGGGTTGCTCTCAGTGGTGTCCGAGGCGCTGCTGCAGCCGGGGTCGGCGGGGAAGTCCACGGCGCCGTCGCTGTCGTTGTCGACGCCGTCATTGCAGGCGGGGGTGCCGCTGCCGCCGCCGGAAGGGGGGTTGGTCTCGTCGGTGTCTGTCGCGTTCATGCAGCCGGGGTCGGCGGGGAAGTCCACGGCGCCGTCGCTGTCGTTGTCGACGCTGTCACTGCAGGCGGGGTCGGCTGCATGGCCGACGCCCACTCCGACGAATCCGACAGTGAGCAGCAGACCCATGAGGGCCCCGGCGACGAGCCGTAGCGAGCGGGAGGTGCCTTCAGGAGATGAGGTGTGCACGGTGTCCCTGCCTTGGTGGATGGACCGATGTCTACTGAGGAAACGAGCCGACCGGCAAAACGCCTCGGGGTGACGCTGTGTGTTTATCGGCTCACTCGATGCGTAGGGTAAGCCACATTTCACGCATTAGGTACAAACCGTTGCAAACTTCAGCCGGGTCGTCGGCTGCCCGGTCCACCGGCGGTGACAGGATCCGCGTCGTGCGCCCGCCTTCGGAGGACCCACGTTGGCCCCGAGCGGCTGCTTGGCTGGCTGCCGGTCCCGGGCAGGCACAGGTCGACCTCGCCGTGCTCGGTGTGCCGACCTACGTCACTTCACTGTCCAGGTCGGGAGCGCATGCCACGCCTGCCGCCATACGTCGGGCGCTGCACCGGCTGTCCACCTGGTGCCCGAGCCGCGGGGTCGATCTGGCCGGCACCATCGCGCCAGTAGACGTGGGCAACGTCGACGACCCTGATCTCGGCGAGGAAGGGGAATGGCGGGTCGTCACTGCTGCTCGACTCGCCTCTGACCGCGCAGCCCTGGTGATCGTGTTGGGCGGTGACAACAGCCTCACCGCTCCGCTCGGTGCCGGGGTGTTCGGCGCCGCCCTCGACACTGCTGGTGTCGTGACCCTCGACGCCCACCACGACATTCGGGAGGGGCGGAGCAACGGCTCGCCGGTACGTCGGCTCATCGAGACCGGGGTGCATCCGGAGCGCATCGTCCAGGTGGGCATTGCCGACTGGGCCAACTCCCGCTCCTACGCCGACGAGGCTCACGCCCGGGGGATCACTGTGATCCTGCGCAGCGAGGTGGCGGCCCGCGGGATCACCCAGTGCGTCACCGAAGCGCTGGAGATCGCCGGCGCTGCCGGCGGGCCGGTCCTGGTCGACCTCGACCTCGACGTCTGCGACCGCGCCGTCGCGCCAGGGTGCCCCGCGTCGTTGCCCGGCGGTCTCTCCGCGGCCGAGCTGCTCGACGTGGCCCACCTCGCCGGCCGTGACGCACGGGTGGCCGCGATCGACGTCACGGAGGTCGACGCGACTGCCGACCCGGACGACCGCACGGTGCGACTTGCCGCCCTGTGTGTGCTGGAGGCCGCGGCCGGCCTCGCCGTACGCCTCGGCCGTGCTTCTGGCGTGCCGGCTAGGCGCTAGCCGCCGCGCGCCGGACTGTGGATATGCCAGGGCACGGCTCGTGAATTGCGGACCTCGAGAGTCCACAGTGCGTGGCCTGCGGACCTGGCATGTTCGCGGACCAATCTAGGCGGCGAGTCCGGCGCGGTAGGTGCGATCGAAGCAGAAGTAGGTCGTCGGCCCGGCGGTCGCCTTGTCCCTGAGCCCGCGAGCCAGCGACTCGGCCGGCGTGAGCCAGGTGCCCGGCTCGATCTGCGCTCGCTCGGCCTTGGTCGGTGCGGTGACCTTGACGACGTCCATGCCGCGGGCAGTGTCACCGGTGTAGACAAAGCCGCGATCGTCCATCTTCGCGCTCCACGCGTCGCCGAGCCGAACCTTCCAGGCCGCGACCCGCTGGATGCCCATGGGTACGGCGGTGCCTTGAGCGCCGGCGGAGACACCGGTGAGGTTGGAGATGTCGAGGACCTGGATGCCCTGGGAGTACCACGCCATGGTCAGTGTCTTGCCGTCTTTGCCCATCTGCATCACGTGGGCGGTGCAGCGGAACGGCCGGAACATGTCGGACTCCACCGGCCGTGGCCCGTTGTTGGTGTCCCGGGTCTCCACGAAGGCATCCGGGATGTAGTACGCCCCGATCTTGCGCGGCAGGGCCTCGTTGGAGAGGTCGTAGACGTGCAGGCCGCCGCCCGGGCAGAACAACAGACCCTCAGCCCCCGCCAGCTCGTCGCTGATGATGAGGAACTTTCCGTCCAGGGTCGGCTGGGACTGGTGGTGGAAGTTGATCGCCGGGTCCTGGATGCGCGAGATCAGCCTGGGCGCTAGCGGGTCTGTGGTGTCGACGATGGCTGTGTGGCTGAAGCTCGACGCGACGAAGGCCCGATCGCCCTTTACGTTGAACGAGATGTCGTGGACAGCGTCACCGGGGGAGATCTCGACGCTCTTCACAACGACCGGTGCCTTGGGCTTCGAGACGTCGACGATGTGGATCTTCGTATTGGTCGCGGTTTCGGAGTCACTGACGTAGAGAACGGGCTTAGTCGGGTGGATCGTGGTGTTGTGTGCTGCGCCAGGCACCCTGGTGAAGCCCACGGATCGAGGTTTGCGTGGGTTGGCGATGTCGATGACGACGACCCCGCCGGCCACCGGCTGGTCGTCGCCGAGCTGGGAGTAGCAGTCCGGCCGCTCCAGCTTCTGTGCCTTCTGGTTGAAGTCGATCGCCAAGTAGACGTAAGTGCCCTTGACCTGAATGTCGTTCTGCGACGTGTTGCACGGCAGGTAGCCGGCCACGATCGGCTTGGCCGGGTTCGTCACGTCGACGATCCGGACTCCCGGGTCCTCCGTCGGGTTGTAGTTGTTCTGGGCGCCGGCGATGACGTAGCGCCGACCCTTGATCGTCGTGAGCTCCAGATCGGTGCCGCCGCGGTAGGTGACCCGGCCGACCTGCTTGGCGTTGGGCGTGGCGGTGATCTCATCGGGCGCCGGCACTGGTGCGGGCGACGGGCCGGCCCAGGCGACCGTCGGGACGGCCACGAGCAGCGAGATGAGCAGCCGGGGGATCTTCGTCATGCCTCCGCATTCGACTTCGTGCGGGCAATGTCCTGCCCCGTCGGTAGGGTCTGGCGCGTGCGCACTGTGGTGGTCACCGGCGACCCGCTCAGCATTGATGACGTCGTGGACGTCGCCCGGGGCCGCGCCCGCGCTGTGCTCGGCCCTGACGTGCCGGCGCGGATGGCTGCGTCGCTCGCCTTCGTCTCAGGAGTCGTGGAACGCGGCGACGTCGTCTACGGCGTGACCACCGGTTTCGGCGCTCTTGCTGATACCCAGGTAGGTGGCACGGACATGGTCCGGATGCAGCACGCGCTCATCCGATCCCATGCCGCCGGTGTCGGCCGCCCGCTTCCGGACGAGACCGTGCGCGCACTGCTGCTGCTCCGCGCCAGAACGCTCGCGGCGGGGTATTCCGGCTGCCGACCCGCCCTTCCGGCGAAGTTGCTCGAGATGCTCGACCGCGGGTTGCTGCCGGAGATCCCCGAGAAGGGTTCCGTCGGCTGCTCAGGCGATCTAGCCCAGCTGGCGCACCTGGCGCTGCCGCTGATCGGTGAGGGACGGCTTCGTGATGCCGGGTCCAGCACATCCCGCGCGAGTTCCGAGGTGCTCCCGGCGTACGGCGTCACTCCGCTCGTCCTTGGCCCGAAGGAGGGGTTGAGCCTGCTCAACGGCACCGAGCCGATGCAGGCGATGCTGGCGTTCGCCGTGCACGACATCACCCTCCTGGTGACCGTCGCGGACGTTGCCTGCGCGATGAACGTCGAGGCCCAGCTCGGCACGGACCGCTCGTACGACGCACGGGTGCAGGCGCTGCGGCCGCACCTCGGCCAGGCGGCGTCGGCGACCAACCTCCGGACGCTGCTCGGCGGGTCACCGCTCCTCGCCAGCCACCGGGACAGCCACCACGCCGTACAGGACTCCTACTGCCTGCGCTGCGCCCCGCAGGTGCACGGAGCGGTGCGCGACGTCCTCGCGTTCGCCAGGCAGACCATCGAGACGGAGCTCGGCTCTGTTGTCGACAACCCGGTCGTCATCGACGACGAGGTGTTGACGACGGGCAACTTCCACGGTGAGCCGCTGGCCTTCGCCGCGGACATGCTGGCGATCGCGGTGAGCGAGCTGGCTTCCATCGCCGAACGGCGGGTCGACCGCATCCTGGACCCGGCGTTCTCGCGCGGGCTGCCGCCGTTTCTCGCGCGGGATGCGGGCACCAACTCCGGCTACATGATCGCTCAGTACACCGCCGCAGCGGTGGTGAGCGAGAACAAGGTGCTCGCCCACCCGGCGTCAGTTGACTCCATCCCGACGTCGGGCAAGCAGGAAGACCACGTCTCGATGGGCTGGCATGCCGTGCGCAAACTCGTCGAGGTAGTCGACAACGTCCGCACCGTCCTGGCCGTCGAGCTGCTCTGCGCGGCCCAGGGGCTGGATCTGCGGGCCGACATTGCGGACCCGGGTCCGGCGACCGGTGCGGTGCGGGCCCGCCTCCGCGCAGACGTGCCGCACATGGACGTCGACCGCGAGGTGTCCCCCCAGATCGAGGCGGTCCGGGCCATGCTGCCTGAGCTCGTGGAGTCCGCCGAGTCGATTACCGGTCCGCTCGCCTAGGGGAGGATGCCTGGCATGCAGGGAGCACGCGCGGTTCGGGCACCGAGGGGCGCTGAGCGGAGTGCGCGCAGCTGGGGAGCCGAGGCGGCGCTTCGGATGCTGGCCAACAACCTCGACCCAGAGGTCGCCGAGCGACCCGACGACCTCGTCGTGTACGGCGGCAGCGGCAAGGCAGCGCGGGACTGGCGTTCGTTCGAGGTCATCACGGAGACGCTGCGCACGATGGCCCCGGACGACACGCTGTTGGTGCAGTCCGGTAAGCCGGTCGGCGTCGTACGCACCCATGACATGGCGCCGCGAGTGCTGATCTCCAACGCGATGTTGGTGCCTGACTGGTCGACGCCGGAGCACTTCCGCGAGCTCGAGTCGCTCGGCCTGACGATGTACGGCCAGATGACCGCAGGCAGCTGGATCTACATCGGTACGCAGGGGATCCTGCAGGGCACCTACGAGACCTTCGCCGAGGTCGGACGACGGCATTTCGGAGGCACGCTGGCCGGGCGGGTCGTCCTCACTGCCGGCCTGGGTGGCATGGGCGGTGCTCAGCCGCTGGCGATCACCGGCAACGGCGGCGTCGCGCTCTGCGTCGAGGTTGACCCCGCCAAGGCGCAGCGCCGTCTCGACCACGGCTATCTCGATGAGATCGCCGACTCACTTGACGATGGCCTGGCTAGAGCGCGCGCCGCGGCGCGCGACGGCCGGGCCCTGTCGGTCGCCGTCATCGGCAATGCCGCTGACGTGTTCTCCGCGCTTCTCGCCCGAGATGAGCCGGTCGATGTCGTCACCGACCAGACCTCGGCGCATGACCCGCTGCACGGCTACATCCCGGCCGGACTCGACGTGACCGAAGCCGACGACCTGCGACGGACCAAACCCGTGGAGTACGTCGCGCGTGCGCGGACCAGCATGGCCGCACACTGCACCGCCATGCTCGGCTTCGCCGCGGCCGGCAGTGTCGTCTTCGACTACGGCAACGGCCTGCGGGGGCAGGCCCGCGATGCCGGAGTGGCGGACGCGTTCGACTACCCGGGGTTCGTTGCCGCCTACGTGCGGCCGCTTTTCTGCACGGGCACCGGGCCGTTCCGCTGGGCCTGCCTGTCCGGTGACGCCGCTGATCTCGCAGCGACCGATGACGCGATGCTGGCCGCCTTCCCGGACAACGACCCGCTACACCGCTGGATCCGGTTTGCCCGAGAGCGGGTACGCGGCCAGGGGTTGCCGGCCCGCATCTGCTGGCTCGGGTACGGCGAGCGTCACATCGCCGGCGCCGCCATCGATGACCTGGTGGCCCGTGGTGTCGTCAGTGCACCGGTAGTGATCGGCCGGGACCACCTGGACGCCGGCAGCGTGGCAAGTCCCGAGCGCGAGACCGAGGCCATGCGCGACGGCTCCGATGCCATCGCCGACTGGCCGATCCTCAACGCGCTGCTCAACACCGCGAGCGGCGCCTCCTGGGTCTCGGTTCATCACGGTGGGGGCGTGGGCATCGGCAAGTCGATCCACGCGGGCGTGGTCGTCGTCGCGGAGGGCACCGCTCCGTCCGCTCGACGCCTAGAACTGGTGCTCACCAACGACCCGGGCACCGGCGTGCTGCGCCACGCCGACGCGGGATACGACATCGCTGTGGACACAGCTCGCACGGTCGGCATTCGGGTGCCGTTGGAGGAGGGCACCCACCGCCCTGCCTGGCAGCCGGAGTGACCAGGCTGGCGGGATCGCTCGTTGTACGCCGGATCGGCCGTCTCCTCACTATGCGCGGGGAAGCCGGTGTCGGACTGGTTGAGGACGCTGCCGTGGTGATCACTGATGGCCTGGTCACGTGGGTCGGTCGTGATGTTGAGCTGCCGCCGGGTCCCGACACTCCGGTTCTCGATGCCCAGGGTGCGTGTGTCGTGCCGGGTTTCGTCGACGCGCACACCCACCTCATCTGGGCCGGCCGACGTACGTCGGAGTTCGCTGCCCGGATGCGAGGGGATCGCTACGACGGCGGCGGCATTCTCACCACCGTCGCCGCGACTCGCGCCGCCGGTCACGACGAGCTGCTGCAGCTGGCATCCGAACGGGTGTCCTCGATGCTCGCCTACGGCACGACGACGGTCGAGATCAAGACCGGCTATGCGATCGACCCTTGGGCCGAGATCGCCCTGCTCGATGTGGTGGCTGATCTCGCTCGGGTCACCCCGATCCGGGTCGAGACGACGTTCCTCGGTGCGCATGCCATGCCGGGTGACCGGCATCGAGAGGACTACGTCGCCGACGTGATCGACCACTTGCCGGCTGCTCGAGATCACGGCGCGCGGTGGGCGGATGTTTTCTGCGACGACGGTGCCTTCACCGTCGAGGAGGCGCGGCGGATCCTGCGGGCGGCGAAGGAGGCTGGACTGCTCACCCGACTGCACGCGGAGCAGCTGGCCCGCACTGGGGCCGCAGAGCTGGCTGCCGAAGCAGGTTGCGCCAGTGCCGACCATCTCGACCAGGTGGACGCTGCTGGGGCCAACGCGATGGCTCGTCGCGGTGTGGTCGGCGTCCTCCTGCCGACGGCGACGCTGTCGACCCGCGGCACCGCGTGGCAGAGCGCTGCAGTGCTTCGCCAGGCGGGCGTCACGATGGCGCTGGGCACGGGCTGCAACCCCGGCACGTCGTGGTGTGAGTCGATGGCCTATGCCGCGCAGGCGGCATGTCTGCTGCTCGGCCTGTCGGTCGAGGAGGCGCTGCGGGCCGCGACCCGGGGGGCAGCGCTGAGCTTGCGGCGAAGCGATGTCGGCGTCGTCGTACCCGGCGGGTGCGGTGATCTTGCGGTCCTGCACGCCGAGCACGAGGCCGATCTGATCGCGCACCTGGGTGCACCCGCGGTTCGGGCGACAGTCATCGGCGGCGTTGTCGTCGCGGGCGGCGGCTAGGCCGCGTCGTCACTCCAGAGCAGCAAGGCGAGCTCGGCGTCGATGTCGAGGAAGTCACCCTCGCAGCCGGTGGGCACTGCTGTGTAGGAGCAGGTGAGGTACTCGGCGAGGTCGTGGAGAGCGACTTCAAAGACGGCCTGACCGGAGGGCGAGGACAGCGCGAGAAAGACAGTCGCGCGACCATCGACGTGGCTCGGCCACACCTTCACGTCGCCTTCGCCGGTCGCCTGGGTGAGTCCGTCGGTGAGCAGCTGACGGGCGAAGCTCCACTCCACGGTGCCGCGCTCGCCACCGGTGTGGAAGCACACATGCACGGCGTAGGGGTCGGCCGCGTCGTAGCGGATGCTCGCGAGCACCGGAAGCGACGAGCTGCCAGGCACCACGAGGCGTAGCTCGAGGTCGGCGCTGACGGTGGTGGGTCGCGAGGTCATGTGCTGGGCCTTCCGTGGCGGTCGGTGGGTTGCCGTGAGGAACGACGGCCAGCCTCCCCGGTGACGGCGTAGCTCAACCATCACCGCAAAGTGCGATCACTGATGACGGTATATCGGCACAAGTCCGGCGGAGCCCGATGCGCCGTACGGCGTAATGGGCGGTTGAGGCCTCGCGGAAGCTGCGGTAACTGCGGTCGCGGAGGGTCCGCAGCCGGGAGTACGGTGGTCTTGGCCCCGATCCGGGCGACGGCTAGAGCCATCCGTTTGCCGCGGTCGAACGAATGACAACTATGAGGACCGCCACGATGACTGCGACGCGTGGTTACGACGCTCTCGAGGACAGTGCGTTGGTCGCGCTGGTCACCGAGGGTGACGGAGCCGCCTTGGAGTCTCTCTACGGCCGGTACGGGCGACCGTGCTTTGCCCTGGCCCGACGCATTCTCACCGACGAGCAGCTCGCGCAGGACGTGGTCCAAGAGGTCTTCCTCACCCTCTGGCGCGACGCCGCCCGGTTCGACTCGACCCGAGGCGGCTTCTCCAGTTGGCTGCTGTCGATGACCCATCACAAGGCCGTCGACTCCGTGCGGCGGGAGGAGAACCTCCGCAAGCGCCGCACGACGTCGGAGATGCTCGAGTTCCAGGAGTCCGACACCCCGTCCCCTGAGGATGAGGTGTGGTCGATGCTCCGGCGTGACCGGGTACGCACCGCGTTAGAAGGACTTCCGGTGCCGCAGCGCGAAGCCCTCGTCCTGAGTTACTTCGGCGGTTACACCCAGCGGGAGATTGCTCAGCTCACCGGTACGCCGCTGGGCACCGTCAAGACCCGCATGCTGGCCGGCATGCGCAGGTTGCGGGACGCTCTAGAGGTCAGCGTGGACGTCGGGGACGAGACCCAGGGGAGGTGGGCACGATGACCGAGCACATTCGGTGGGAGGAGTTGGCCGTCGGCCACGCTTTCTCAGCCCTAGAGCCGGAGGACGAGCAGCTCTTTCTGTCCCACCTTCGTGGGTGTGGGCTCTGCGAGCGCACGCTGACGGAGACTATTGCGGTCGCGTCTCATCTCGCCTATGCCGCCGAGCCGGCCGACCCGCCGGCCGCGCTGCGCGAAGCTATCGTCGATGCCGTGCGCCGCTCGGGCCGGCCCGTGGCCTTCCCGCAGCAGATCACCCCGCTATCCGTGAGCTCCGCCGCGGCGGCCCCGCCCCGGTCACTGTCGTCGCGCACCGCACGGTCGTCGTACCGGCCCGCGTTCGCCCTGGTCGGCATGGCCGCCGGGCTCGTAGCGGTCGTCGGTCTCGGCGTCTGGAACACCAATCTCCGGGCGAATATCGAGGTCAAGAACGCTGCGATCGCTCGGATGGAGCGCGTCGGGCAGATCACGGCAGACCCCGCTACGGTGCGCGTGGCGATGACTTCAGGCGCTGGCGTCCGCGGTACGGCGCTGATCCGCGGGTCCCAGGCGTACGTGCTGGTCGAGGGGTTGCCGGTCAACGCGCTCGACTCGACCTACGTCCTCTGGTACCGCGACAAGCAGGGTGGATTTCACGCTATCGAGACGTTCGACGTACGGGAGACCGACCACGTCAACGTCGTCGAGGCGACCCTCGACCGACCGATCGACCGGATTGCCAGCCTGGCCGTTTCGCGCGAGCCCGGCCGGACGTCGCCGCCGACGCCGTCCTTCGCGCTCGTGCAGGGCTCCCTCAGCGTCTAGCCAGGCCTCCAGCGGGCGGGTGCCGTCCCGACCAGCAGCGTCGTTTTCGTACGGTAGGTTGTCGCCTGCACGCAGGGCGTATGGCTCAGTGGCTAGAGCGCTCGCCTCACACGCGAGAGGTCGCTGGTTCGAAACCAGCTACGCCCACCCTGCCCGCCCTGCTGGATGGGCGAGTTCTCGCCTGTGACCTGCAGGAACGTAATCCCTGCGCCCGTGAAACGCGGGTGAGAACGGGCGTTCTCGCCCGCACTTTCGCGTAAGAGGCGCTGTGTTTTTCGCGACACTTACCGAGACGTCAACGACCGTTCTCGCAACGCGGCCAAAACTTTTTCAAGATCTTTTCACTTTCGCTCCACGGAGCGCTGACCTGCACGGTTCGAGCTGCCGAGCAGCGCACCAGCGGAGGAATGCGTGAAGGTCCTGCTGGTAGGCGCGAAGCGTGGCGCCGCGGTAGCGAGCCAGGAAGCTCGCCAACGCGTACTCGGTGACACCGGGACCGGACAGCCGGGGCACCAGGCACGAAGTCGGACATCATGACCTCCAAGCGGGGAAGCCAAGCCTTCCCTGCTCGTACCCCCATGGCCAGGCGCTAGCTCGCAATCACGCTCTCAACCTCGTTGGTAACCGCGATCAGGCGGCTACTCATACCGGCGGGAGGGACTGGGGAACCTCAGCATGGGCGGCTCGCCGGGGCGGATTTGCCCAAGGTCACCCCGCCTGGCGCAGGGCAGCGAGTACGTGCTGGGTCACGTGGTCGTAGACGCTGAGTTGCTCTGGGGGTGGCGAGAACGCGACGAAGTCGGTGAAGCCGAGTGGGGAGAACCGCTCGACCACCTCGATGAGGGCGTCGTTGTGCGCCCATGGATCCGGATTGCCTGGGCCGACGAGCAATGACCGACGGATGGTCGACGGGTCCCTGCCGATCCGGTCGCAGTGACCATCGAGTATGGCGGCGCGATCGGAAAGTCGCGCGAAGGAGGTGTCCAGGTCGGGGTCACCGAGGTAGCAGTTCCAGATATCGGCCCATCGGGCGGTCACACCGAGCGCGCGGTCGCCCGTGGCGGCGACCAGCAGCGGTGGCCGGGGGTCCTGCACGCAACCTGGCACAACCTCGGCGTGGTCGTAGCGGGTGAACTCGCCGTCGAACGGACTGGTGTCACCACGCAGCAGACGGTCCAGGACCTCTAGGCCCTCATCCAGTCGTCGCACTCGTTCGGCGGGCGGAATCGCCAGTGTTCCGAGCATCGCCTGGTCGGCGTACGCGCCGCAGCCCACGCCAAGCTCGAAGCGTCCCCCGCTGAGCTGGTCTACCGCGATGGTGTTCTTGGCGAGGATGACCGGCGGACGCCACGACAGGTTGGTCACAAGGGTGCCGAGTCGGATGCGGCTGGTGGCCTGAGTGATCGCGGCAATCCGCATCCACGCATCGATATACGGACGTTCGGGGTTCCGGTAGTGGAACGCGTGGTCGGCCAGGACGAGCAGGTCGAAGCCGCGGGCCTCCACGTCGGCTGCCGCCGAGGGGCCGGCGTCGTTGGGGGCCAGGCTGATACCGATGCGACGTGGAAAGAGCACAGCGACCCCCATGGCAGTGACCCGCGATGAGGGTCAGTCTGAGCAGCCCGTCAAAGGTATGCGACGTACTTCTACCGCGAGTAGCGGCCGGAGACGGGGGCCGTTCTTCACGGAGCGTCGATAACCACGATCAGGCGGCTAGCTTCTGCCGGAGGACCTGGCACTCTTCGCGGTGTTAACCCACCTGACATGGCACCAGCGCGGTTGTTGTTGTCGGACTTTGGATGCAGCACACCAAGTTCGCCGAGTCAGCGCGGCGACCGTCGACCGGGAGGGCTTGTGCACACGATCACTCGGAAGAACTTTCCTGCGAAGGGAACGATGGTGAACAAGTTGGTGCTGGCGAGCTGGGTTCTGGTCACCGCTTGCGGAGGTCGCGCCCCGCGGAGTGGTGTAACTCGTCGCGTGTGACTCTGTGAGTCAGGGCAACTATGCCGTAGCGGCGATCTCCTTTCTCGTCGTCTTGGTCGTGGGGCTGTTCTTGGGTTCGAGGATGGTCGGCGCGGGCGGGTTGAGCAGGGCCATGGATTCTTCGCTGAGGTAGCGGCGGTCGTTGTCTTGCCACTCGTCGTGGGCCTCGATGAGCACGCAGCTCGACAGTCGTAGTAGGGCGGCGGGGTTGGGGAAGATCCCGACGACGTCGGTGCGGCGTTTGACCTCTCGGTTGAGCCGTTCGAGGGGGTTGGTGGACCAGATCTTGCGCCAGTGCGGCAGGGGGAAGTCGGCGAACGCGGTCAGGTCGGTCTTGGCGTCGAGCAGCAGCTGGGCGACGGCGGGGGAACTGCCCGGCGAGCATCTCGGCGACGAGGTCGACTTGGGCGCGGACTTCCTTCTGCCCGGGCTGGGCGAAGATCGTGCGGATGGTGGCGGCGACCATCTCGCCGTGGCCTTTGCTGACCTTCGCCAGCACGTTGCGCATGAAGTGCACGCGGCAGCGTTGCCACGCGGCGCCTTGGAGGACGGTGCCGATGGCGTTGGTGAGGCCACGGTGGGCGTCGCTGATGACCAGCTGGATGCCGTCGAGGCCGCGGTCGCGTAGGTCGCGGAGGAACTCGGTCCAGAAGTCCTCGGTCTCGCTGTCGCCGGTCGCGCAGCCCAGCACTTCCCTTCTGCCGTCGGCACTGACGCCGGTCGCGATCACCACGGCTTGGCTGACGACGCGACCGCCGAGGCGCACCTTGCAGT
>JBKJUS010000130.1:0-5870 GCA_046590575.1 Mycobacteriales bacterium
AGGACGAACCGGCGATGCCGCCGCCGACGATCACGACGTCACTCATGCCCCACCTCCGACCTCATGGAGAACGAACCGCCGCCGTGCAGGGCCTGTGCTGCCGGGTGTGCGCGCCGACCGTGGCCGGCGAGAGCGCCTCACCCACGTGGATCGACGTTGTGGTTCAGGTGCAGGACGTTGTCCGGGTCCCAGGCCTGCTTGACGGTGACAAGACGCTGCCAGTTCGGCCCGTAGGCCGCGCGCACCCCGTCGGAGTCGTCCGCACCGAGGTAGTTCACGTAGCGGCCCTCCAAGGCGTGCGGCAGCACTGCGGCGTAGGTGCGGCGTGCCCAGGCGATGTTGGCCTGCGTATCGTCGACGTCCTGCCACTGCGCGGCGATCAGGACGCTGTGTCCGGGGCTGCGGTGCGGGAAGGCAGTGGCCGAGGGATCGACCCTCGTCGCCACGCCGTGCAGGTTCTCGAACACGATCGCGCTCATCGGCGACGGCGCCTCGGCGTACGCGGCGACCATCGCCTCCAGCAGGGCGTCACTGGGTTGCCCGACAAAGGCTGACTTCCAGTAGTTGAGCGCCCCGCGCGGGAAGCCGTCGTCGAGGAGCTGGTTCGCGGCTGGGTAGGGCTGCTCGGCGACTGTGTCGAGGACCGGCTGGCTGATCCTCAGGGAGGTCAGCAGACGGTCGGCTTGGCGCCCGTCTCCTGTCCAGCAGACGGGGACAGTGACAACCGGCGCGCCGTCGGGGGCATGCACCAGGCCGCACGACACGGACAGCTCGTCGGGGGCGGTCGCGGCGAGGTCGCGGTACGACTGCAGCACCCCCAGTGCCGCGTCTGCGGGATGGGCGATAAGCCCGGTCGTCACCTTCGCGACCGGGTGCAGCGCGAACTCGAACTCCGTCACCACGCCGAAGTTGCCGCCGCCACCGCGAAGCGCCCAGAACAGGTCCTCGTGCTGATCGTTGCTCGCGACGACACAGCGACCGTCGACAACGACCACCTCGGCGGACAACAGGTTGTCCACGGTCAGGCCGCAGCTGCCCATAAGGTGGCCGATGCCGCCTCCGAGGGTGAGGCCGGCGACGCCGGTGGTGGAGACGACGCCCCCGGTCGTGGCGAGTCCGTGCTCAGCTGTCGCCTGATCCAGCTCTCGCCACAGCACGCCCGCCTGCACGCGCACCCGCCTACGCTCCGGATCGACCACGATGCCCTTCATCGGCGACAGGTCGATCATCAGGCCGCCGTCAGTGACGGCGCGTCCAGCAACGTTGTGGCCGCCTCCACGGACCGACACCTCTAGCCGTCGGCGGTCGGCGAGCTCGAGCGCCTGTACGACGTCAGTGCGCGTTTGGCATCGGGCGATCGCGGCCGGCCGCTTGTCAATCAGTCCGTTGTGCACGCGGCGCGCGGCTTCGTAGTCCGGCGCGTCCGGCGAGAGCAGCGCGCCGCGGATGGTGAGCGGTTCGGTCGCGAGCGAGAGATCGGTCATGTTGGGCACTCTTCCGGTCACCCGTGTCACGTGCGTGTCACCTTGCTGTCGACCATGATGAGCCGCTGGGGGGGTCGGATGCGCTACAGCGTCCTCGGGGCGATCGAGGTCGACACCGGAGCGGGTGCCCGTGCGCCCGCGAGCCGGTCTCAGCGCGCACTGCTTGCGGCGCTGCTGGTTAACAGGGGCCGGACGGTCGGGCTCGACCGGCTCGCGGAGGCGGTGTGGGGAGACGACCTGCCCGCAGATGCCGCGGCGGCGCTGCGGACTCAGGTCCTGCGCCTGCGCCGCAGCCTCGGCCCGGCGGCGCACGAGGTCCGGACAGCGCGGGGCGGTTACCGCTTGGACTGCCCTGACGAGCAGGTCGACGCCGAGTGCTTCACGACGTTGCTGACGCGAGCTGCGGCGTCGGCAGATGACGCCGTTGCGCTCGACCTGCTCGTGCGCGCGAACTCGCTCTGGCGCGGAACGGCCTACGAGGATGTCCCTGAGCTGGAAGCGGTGCGCTCCGATGTCGCGCGGCTGGAGGAGCTGCGCGTCGCTGCACGGCGCCGGTACGGCGAGCTGCTGCTCCGTCTCGGTCGTCCAGAGGAGGCCGCTGCCGCCCTGGCCGCCGTGCTCACTGAGGAGCCTGAGCGGGAGGACGTCCGCGCGACGCTCATGCGGGCACGGTACGCCTGCGGTCAGCACACTGCTGCGCTCGAGCTCTATGAGCAGTGGCGCGCGCTGCTCGCCGACGAGCGGGGCCTCGACCCGTCGCCGCAACTGCGCGCGGTGCACCAGGCGGTGCTGCGGCACGAGGTGGACGTCGCCGTCCGGCCGGCACTTCCGGTTCCGGACCCGGCGTCGGAGACGATGGACCCGCCGCTGCTCGGACGCGACGACGATCTCGAAGCCTTGTCGGCCCTGTTGGAAGTCCGCCGGTTCGTCACCGTGGTCGGCCCGGGCGGCGTCGGCAAAACACGCGTCGCCCGTGCGCTGCTCGAGCGGGTCGAGGAGCCGCACTCGGGTGTCTTCTGCGACCTGGCCGTCGTCCAGCGCTCGATCGACGTGGTGCGGGCAGTGGCCGCCGCTCTGGGGGTGGAGGAGCGCGCCGGAGCTGCACTGCTCGACCAGGTGGTGGAGCAGGTCAGCGGGCGGGACCTGCTGCTCGTGCTCGACAACTGCGAGCACGTCGTCGAGCAGGCGGCCGTGCTCACCGAGCAGCTCATCCAACGTTCGCCCGGGGTCCGCCTGCTGGCTACCAGTCGGGAGCGGCTCGGTGTCGAGGGCGAGCAGGTGTGGCAGCTGGCGCCGCTGCCGTGTGAAGCCGTGGACGACCCCGGGGTGCAGCTGTTCCTGTCGCGGGCCGGCCCTGTCGAGGCGCCCTCCGAACTCACCGTGCAGTTGTGTCAGCACCTCGACGGGCTGCCCCTCGCCCTTGAGCTCGCGGCTTCGCAGGCCGCGCGCTGGGGCGTCGACGGGCTGCTCGCCGCGCTCGACAGACGGCTCGACGTCCTCGGCGGCGGGCGGCGCGGTGCCACCCGTCACCGCTCGATGCGGTCCGTCGTCGCGTGGTCCTACGAGCAGCTCGACGAGCCGGAGCAGCGCGCGTTCGACCGGCTCTGCATCTTCGCCGGCCCGTTCGATCTGCTGGCCGCCGAGCAGGTCGTCGGAACCGGTCCCGACGACCTGACGGCCGGCACCTCCGTGATGACGCTCCTTGAGCGGTCGCTCGTCAGCACCAGCCGCACCACACCTGGGCGGCTGCACGTCCTCGAGAACCTGCGCGCATACGGACTGGAGCAGCTACGTGCACGTGGGGAGGAGGGGGCTGCGCGCACGGCGCATGGGGCGTGGGCCCGCGCAGCTGCGCAGGAAGCAGTCTCCCGGCTCAGCGGACCGAGCGAGCGCGACGCCGACGCTCGGCTACGGGGCATCTTCGACGAGCTGCGGGTCGCTCATGTCTGGGCGGTGCAGCACGAACCTGACGTGGCGTTGCGGATGAGTGAGCTGCTGCGCGGGTGGGCGCTGTGGCGCAACCTCTCTGAGGTCTTCCGGTGGAGCGAGGCCGCGGCACGCGCCGCTGGGAAGCGGCCTGGCGCAGCAGGCGCATGGGCTGCCGCAGCGATCGGCGCCTGTCAGCGCGGCGACCTCATCGGTGCACGTGCGGCGGCCGAGGCAGCACGGGGGCTGGATCCGCACGAGGTGGCCGTCGAGGAGGCCACCGGCGAGATCGCCCTGCTCACCGGAGACCTCGCCGCAGCCTTCGAGAGCTTCCACGGCGCCCACCTAGAACGCCTTGCCGAAGGTGACCTGCTACAGGCCGTCTGGGATCTCGGCAGCGCCGCGCTCTGCCTCAGCTACTCGGGCCGCGTCACCGAGGCGCGGGAGGTGGCCGAGCGCACGATGCGCGTGGCGGCGCGGGCGGGAGGGCCGACCGCTCGGGCCTTCGGGCATTTCGTGCTGGGCGAGGTGCAGGCAGGAGATGACCTTCCCACGGCTGAGCGTCATCTGCACGACGCCGTCGAGCTGGGGCTCGCCAGCCGCGCTCGGATGGTGGTGGGGCTGGCGCGGGTCACCCTCGCCACACTCGCGGCCCGGCACCGTCCGCCGGTTGAAGCGCTCATCGCGTACGAACAGGTCATCCGGGACTGGATGGCTACGGGCACATGGACCGCCGAGTGGGTCACACTGCGCACACTGGTTGATCTGCTGGAGAGAACAGGCCTGCCAGAGGACGCCGCTCTGCTGCACGGCGCGACCGGTGCCCGCAGTAGTGGTGTGCCGGCGTTCGGAGCGGATGCGCAAATGCTCGCGGACGCCGAAGGCCGACTGCGAGCCTCTCTTGGTGATGACGCCTTCCAGCACTGGTCCGCCCAAGGAGCCGGATGCGGGCCGGAGGTAGCCGCGGCGCTGGCACTGGCTGCCATCGGCCGGGCGCTATCGTCGACCGCAGCGCCGAACCGCGACTGACCCACTACCGGAAGCTGCCACACGCCCTCAAGGAGAATCTCCGGTGCAGGCCGTCTCTCCGCAGAGCATCGCGGAGTCGTCACCCAAGGAGCGCGCGAATGTCTCTCACTCGGATCCATAACTTCTCCATCTCCCTCGACGGCTTCGGCACCGGCGAGCCGCAGTCCGCCGACGCACCGTTCGGCCATGCGGGCGAGCGTTTGCACGAGTGGATGTTCCGCACGCGGTTCTGGCACGAGGGTGGCACCGCCGGTGTCGACGACGCCCTTGCCCAGCGTCACAGTTACGGCATCGGCGCCGAGATCATGGGAGCCAACAAGTTTGGCCCGCCCGGATGGCAGGACGATCCGAACTGGAACGGATGGTGGGGCCCGAACCCTCCTTTCCACGCGCCGACGTTTGTACTCACGCACCGCCCGCGACCGTCCATCGACATGGATGGCGGCACCACCTTCCACTTCCTCGACGTCGCCCCAGTCGACGCGCTGGCAGCGGCCCGGGAAGCAGCCGCCGGTCAGGATGTCCGCATCGGAGGCGGCGCCACCGTCATACGCGGCTTTCTCACCGACGGCCTCGTCGACTTCATGCACCTCGTCCAGGTACCGATCGTGCTCGGACGCGGCGTCCGGATCTGGGACGGCCTCGAGGGCCTCCAGGATGCGTACGACGTCGAGGCGGTCTCCTCGCCAAGCGGCGTCACCCACCTCACCTTCACACGCAGGATCGCGTAGCTCGATCGCACTCATCTGCCGCGATCCGATGCCATCTCAAGCCGCGTCATCCGCCGCCCTAGCGCGTTCGGCGCGTCCGCAGGACCCTCGGCATTCTGGTGAAGACAGAGAAGGGCAGTTTCATTGCGCCGTCGACTCGACCCCGCGATGGTCAGGGTGTTCTGGCCGCAGATTTCTTGCTCGCCGCCTTCTTTGCCGGCTGACCCTTCGACTTCTGACGCACCCGCACCCCTTGCCCAGCTGCGCGCTTGACCTCGAAGACTCCGATAGCGGTCACCAGGTCGATCAACTTGGCGTAGCCCCAGTTGCGGGAGTCGAAAGCAGGCTGCTGCTTGGCGACATAGCTTCCGACGCCGCTGAGGTTGGCCCAACCGTCGTCGTCCGATCCCGCGTTGATCCCCTCCTGCAGAAGCTTGAGCAGCTTGATGTCGCTGCGAAGCTCCCCCGCGCTCTTGCGCGCGGGGGCCATGGGAGCCGGAGCATTCTCACTGAGACGCTCGGGCTCCTCGGAACTGCGCAGCACGTCGAGGTACACGAACTTGTCGCACGCTGCCACGAGCGAGCGCGGCGTCTTAGGCTCACCGAACCCGTATACGGTCTTCCCCGACTCCCGCAGCCTGGAGGCGAGCTTGGTGAAGTCGCTGTCGGAGGAAACCAGGCAGAAACCGTCCAGGTTCCCGGTGTAGAGCAGGTCCATCGC
>JBKJUS010000182.1:0-2660 GCA_046590575.1 Mycobacteriales bacterium
CCCGGCCGCGGCCGGGCCTTCTTCGTCGGTCAGGTTGATCACGGGCACCGGAAACGAAGGGGTAGGTTCCACCCATGACAGAGGGCAACGGCGATATCCCAGCGCCGGGCACTCGGAGCACCTCACACGTTCGTCGGACTAGGTGGTGGAGGTCCCCAGGCGTGTTGATTCTCACGGCGATTCTCGCACTGGTTGCCGTGATAGTCGCCATGACGCTCCCGCAGAACAGCGACAAGGAGGCCGGTGGAGCGGCTCCGACCACTGCTCCGACCACTGCTCCGACCACTGCCCCGAGCTCCCCGACGACGCAGGTCACGAGACTAGTCGAGCAAGTCGCGATGTTCTCCGGAGATGGAGGCAAGACGACAACGACGTTCGCCGTCGCACCGAACTGGGAGATCCAGTGGCAGGCCGATAACGCGGGCGCTTTCATAGTCGAGCTTTTCGACACGAAGGGTGCGTCTCGTGGGCGAGTGGTCGAAACGCCGAAGATGAGGTCGGGGACGACATTCGTGTCCGAGAAGGGCACGTTCACGCTGGCGGTCACCGCCAAGGGACCGTGGTCGATCCGCATCGTCAGCCGGCGGGTCGCGTCCAGTGGCAGTTCTGCCCCCTCGCCGTCTGCTTCCGGTTGACGGCGAACAGCACAGTCGTGGCGTGCGCAGTCTGAGCCAAGAGGCCGAGTCTAGAAAGTCATGCCCGCGAACGTGGTACGACGTAGCCGTGGACGCTGACGCGCAGGACCCCAAGGGTGATCCGAGCTTCGAATCTGATTTGCTCGCAGCAATCATCGAGGGCACCGACGAAGCCGTCGTGAGCATGCGGCTCGACGGCACGATCCTCACCTGGAACCCCGCAGCCGAGCGCATCTACGGTTGGAGCGCCACGGAGTCCATCGGTCGAAACATCACCCTCATCGTTCCGGAGAACCGGCGCAGCGAACTGCAAGGGCTTATCCAGGAGATCAGCGGCGGCTCCGCCGTACACCGGCTGGAGACCCAGAGAGCGACCAAGGGCGGTACGACGGTCGACGTGGCGCTCACGCTTTCGCCGGTCTATGGCCGGGACGGCACGGTCGTCGGGGCGTCCGCCATCGCCCGCGACATCACCGAGCAGCGCTGGATGGCCAGCACGCTCGACACCACTCTTCAACAGCTCGAGATGGCGCTGTCCGAGGCGCGGGCATCTGAGGAGCGCAGCCGTCAGTTCCTCGCTGACGCTGCCCACCAGTTGCGCACTCCGATGGCCGGCATCCAGGCCTGCGCCGAGGCGTTGCTGCGCGGCACCCAGGGCGAGGAACGCGATCGGCTGCTCGCCACCATGGTTCGCGAGACCTCACGGGCCGCTCGTCTGGTGTCCGGGCTACTCCAGATGGCGCGGTTGGACGAAGGACAGTCACTCACCCTCGTCGCGCACGACGTGTCGACCACCTGCCGCACCGAGGTCGAGCGCGTCGGGCTGCTGTCCCCCAGCCTGTCGGTCGCGCTGGTCGAGCGCACGAAAAACAACATCGCTGACGTCGACCCGCACGCCCTCCAGGAGGTGCTGGCGAACCTGCTCGACAACGCCAGGCGTCACGCCCACTCGCGGATCGAGGTGTCGGTGGACAGCACCGACGAGCAGGTGCTCATCCGGGTCATCGACGACGGGCCGGGGCTCGCTCTCGAGGACCGAGGGCGAGTGTTCGAGCGCTTCGCGAGTCTGGACGGTCGGGGCGGCTCAGGTCTGGGATTGACCATCGCCCGCGGGCTCGCGCGCGCGATGGGTGGCGACGTGGACTACGTCAACGGCTTCGTGCTCACAGTGCGCAGGTCAATCTGAGTCGGCGAGGCGCCCGCGAGCTGGGCCAGCACCGTTGCCAGCCCGCGCAAGTCGCGGTCGTCGCACAGCGCGATGGCGCCGGCCTCCTTCGCGGCAGTCTCCAGGTCGCCGAACGGGGAGAGCGCCACGATCGAGCACGCTGGTGAAGCCGCCTGCAGTGCGCGCAGCGCAGGAAGGCCGCTCAGCCCGGTGAGTGCGAGCTCCACGACGACAACCTCGGGCTGCTCCCGGAGAACGAGTGCGACTCCCGCGGCGAAGCTGTCTGCCTGACCGGCGAACTCGATGCCAGCGGTGCTGAGCAGGCCGCGGAGGGCATCAGCCACCTCGGGCCGGCCCTCCAGGACGACGCACCGAATCTCACGAATGCTCACGGAAGCCATCCTCGTACGCCTGGCTGAACCTGTCCTGAAGGAAACCTCTCGATTACCTGAAGGTACATCGGGCGCGGTGAAATACAAGCGTGACCTCCCGACTACCCGGCGTGAGATTCCCGCCGAACTCAGGACCTTCGTCCCGCAGATGGAGTCGTTCGTCCGTAGGCCGAGTCCCTGCACCGGCCTACGTTTGAGTCCTCGCCGCAGGACGGACTCGCGCCACTCGCGGCGTACCAGTCGACAAGTATCGGAGCGCCGCATGATCAACTCGATGTTGCCGCGCACGGCCATCGCAGCACCACCACGCGAGGGCGCGTCAACGGCGCAAAAGCTTGCGTGGGCGCTGAACTTCGCGGTGCTCGCACCGTCGAAGCACAACACCCAGCCGTGGTACTTCGAGGTCGGTCATGACGCTGTCGAGATCCACGCGGACGGAGCGCGCGCTCTCTCCGCCTCGGACCCGTA
>JBKJUS010000184.1:0-72699 GCA_046590575.1 Mycobacteriales bacterium
CTGTCCGGGAAGCCGGCGCAGGAGCTGTCGGCAGCGCACCGCGGTAACGCCGTCCAGCTCGTCGTCCATCTCGCCACCGACCGGCTGGCGCCCTACCCCGGCGCCCGCGACGACGACTGGAACGGCCTGCAGTCCCACATCGACACCATGGACCAGCTCCGCCGAGGCTTCCTGTCCGCTGAGGCCCGCCGCCTGCCCGAGCCGGCCCCGACCTACTGCTTCACCCCCAGCGTGTACGACGACAGCCTCGCTCCTGCGGGCGGACATACCGTGTACCTGGCCTGTCCGAGCGCCCCGTTCGACGTCGAGGGCGGATGGGACAGTCAGGCCGAGGGCTTCGCCGACGCGATGGTCGAGCAGGTTGAGCAGCACGCGCCGGGTTTCACCGCGAGCATCCGGGCGCGCACCATACGCACCCCGGCGCTGATGGCCGAGGAGCTGCGCTGGCCAGGCGCGCACCCAATGCAGCTCGATATCAGCCTCGACCAGCTCGCGTTCCTGCGGCCGACGCGGCGGCTGGCCGGACACACCGTGCCAGGCGTCCAAGGGTTGTTCACGTGCGGTGCCTCGACCGCTCCGGTCGGTGGCATCGCCGGCACTAGCGGCAAGGCGGCCGCGCTCCAGGCGCTGAAGCTCCTGACCGCGGACTGACCGCCACCGCGTCACGTCTACCGGGGTAGTGCTGCGACGTAGCCAGCGAGCTTGTCCAGCGCCATGTGCCATCCAGCCGCACCGGGTGAGTCCGAAGGAATGCCGGCGTGGGTCAACAGCATCGTCGTACGGCCAGCGGCCTCTCGGAGCTCCACCGTCACGGTGGTGGTCGTGGGATGCCCCTCGGGCATCCCCATGTTCGAGGGCGCCAACACGTTGCGGCCGTCATCACACATGGATTCGGTGTAGACGAGGCGCTGGTTCGTGACGACCTCGAGATGTTCGCCGGTGAACCACATCCGCATCTCGCCGTTGGGTGTCTGCATCTGCATGCCCACCAGACGACGACCGCCGACCCACACGTCCATTGTCACGACGGAGATGGCGGCCCCACCCGGTCCGTACCAGGCCTCGAAGTGCTTCGGTTCGGTCCACAGCTGCCAGATGAGCGCCGCAGGTTCATCGAAGGTCTGCTCGATCACCACGCCGCTGGGCGAGGTCTTGTTTGTCATCGTCTGTCCTTCGGTGTTCGTTGAAGCTCGGTGAGGTAGTCGTCCATCCGGTCAAGGCGGGCCTCCCAGACGGGCCGGTACTGCTCCGTCCAGGTCGAGACCTCCTCCAGTGGAGCGGCGTCCAGGGTGCACGGGCGGAACTGAGCCCGGTGTCCTCGAGTGATCAATCCCGCTCGCTCCAGCACCTTGAGGTGCTTGGAGATCGCCGGCAGCGTCAGGTCGAACGGCTCGGCGAGGTCGTTCACGTTCGCCTCCCCTTGCACGAGGCGAGCCAAGATCGCCCGACGCGTGGAGTTGGCAAGCGCGGCGAAAGTCTCGCTGAGACGGTCCTGCTGCACGACGGCAGCCATGCTCGCTCCATATATCAACGATCGGCTAATTAACCAATTAAGAAACTATACCGACCCGCTTCCACCATCAAGGCCGGCTGCCAAAAGCGCGACGCATCGTCGCCGGTGTCGTCATCGCCCGGCGGGAGCTTCACGCCCTCGCAGGGGTTGCGCGCCACCAGACCCTTCGCCACCGCGCTCTTGAAGATCGCCGATAGCAAACCGTGGTAGTTCGCGATCGTCTTCGGACTAACACCGGCCCGGCGGCGGGCGTTGATCCAGTCCCGGTCATCATCGGCGGTGAAGGCCTCAAGCGTCGGCTCACCCCCTGACACCGCCCGCAGCCAGCCGACCAACGTCGCGACCTGCGTGAGGTAGCGCGTCTGGGTATCCGGCCCCGCGCTCGTCAACCGACGCACATACGCGGTGCCGAAGTCGACAAGCGCGTGCACCTCGACAACGTCCGGCTCCGGCTCAGCGCGGAAACCGCGGCCCTTCACCCAACCTTCCGGCCAGCGGTGTCCGTTGGACTCGACCTGGGCCTGGAACTTCGCCGCGGCCCGTCTGTTGTCGAACGTCTCCGACTGCCACGCGCCGTCGCGGCCGCCGCCGAGGCGCCACTGCACCTTGAACCCTGACGTCCCGTCCTTGCGCTTGCGTCCCACGATCGTTGCCATCGTCGTCGCCTCCCACGGTCCGGTGATGCCACCGGGATGCCATGGAGCCGACGTTCGGGACTCACTCACACAGAAACTGCAGGTCACGCGCCATCTGTGGACAGTGGGCGAGGGGGGACTCACCAACCACTCGTGGGGCGTTTCCCCCTGGTTGGGAACACGCTCATCGTCAGAGTTGCGGATTTCGACACCATGGTCAACTGGGGAACTCGGACCAGGACGAAGGACGCTTCAACCACCGAGTTCGCGACCTCTCCCTATCCTGCGGGTCGTGCTTCGACTCGACCTGCTTGACGGTGCGAGGTCCGACTTTCAGCGCCGACTGCAGCAGGTGGAGTCGGAGGACTGGATGTTGCCCACGCCTTGCCCGGACTGGTCAGTGCGCGACCTCGTCAACCACGTTGTCGGCGGCAACTGGCGCTACGTGGCCTTGCTGCACGGCGCTGCTGGCGACGCTGTGAGGCCCAGCCACGACGAAGACGTGCTTGGCAGTGATCCTCTCGAAGCCTTCATCAACGGAGCGGATGCGGTGGACGCAGCCTTTCGTGAACCAGGGGCCATGGATCGCGTGGTGCATCATCGCTCAGGCGACATGCCTGCTGAGCGGTTGTTCGTGCTGCGAGTGGCCGATTCCGCAATCCACGGCTGGGACTTGGCGAAGGCGGTCAATGGCGATCTCACCATCGACGAAGCCGTCGTCGGCTGGCTCAATGCCATGTTGCCGGCGCTCATTCCGGCTCTCGTCCGGGCGGGCTTCTATTCATCAGCCCCTACCGTGCTCCCGTCGGGTGCGGCACAGCAGGCGAGACTGCTTCACCTTGTTGGTCGTGAGCCGTAGTCCGGGGCGACCGCCCGCAGGAGGCGGCGCGGCATCACCGGCCACGCCGATATTCTCCCCGAACTCATCGACGGGAACACCAGCCGCTCACCGCAACGGATCGCGTTCGCTAGGCCTGCCAAACTGCAGCCACGAGCGGGCTGGCGAGTGACCGTTCGCGGACACACAGGCCGATGCGAAACTGACGGAGCGCGGGCCTGACCGGGATCTCGTGGATGCGTTCCCGGAGTGCGCTCTTCTCGAGCACCAGCCTCGGCACGACTCCGACGCCACAGCCGAGGGCTACGAGCGACAGGATCGCTTCGTGCCCCTCGATCTCCGAGTACACAGTCGGCGTGACCGCGCGCCGGTCGAACCATTGATCGACGTAGTCGCGTGCAAGGCCATATGTCGGCAGCACGAACGGTATTGCTGACCAGTCGATCGGGCGGTGTCGGATGGCGTCGTGGACCGGTCCATCGTCGTTGGGGCCGACGAAGACGACCGGCGTGGTAGTGAGCACCCGGCTGACGATGCCGGCGGGAAGCCGGTCGGGGAGCGCGGCGATGCTCACGTCGATGTCGCCACCCCGGAGTTGATCGATGGCGTCCGCCGCGTAGCCGGTCGCCAGCTCGATGCGGACGCCAGGATGCGCCCGTCGAACACGGTTCATCAGGTCGGGCACGATGCTCTGGGCGGCGGTGACCGTGCAGTACATGTGGACGGTGCCCGTCAGCACGCCATGGCTCGGGGCGCGTTCGGCTTCGAAGCGATGCCACTCCTCGAGCACGGTCATCGCGTGACGCCGAAACGCCTCGCCTGCTGGGGTGAGGGTGACCTTGTGGTGCTCGCGCTCGAACAGTGGCTCGTCCAGTTGGGACTCGAGCCGCTGGACCGATCGGCTGAGGGCCGAGGCGCTGATGTGGCAGGCACGAGCAGCCCGCCCGAAGTGCAGGGTGCGGGCGAGCTCGACGAACTGCCGCAGCGGCTCGTACTCATTCACGATGTTGCACTCTGCGCAATGTGGGATTGCAAACGTTTCGCTGTACGCACCATAAGCCGTGAGCGTACAACGACGGTATGGAATCGAACGTCTTCGACCTCATCGACATCGAACTCGCTGGCACCACGGAGCGGGTGCTCACCGGGGGACGGAACCTGTTCCCGCTCCTCCCCGAGGCCTTTGCTGGCATTCAACGCATCGGGGTGATCGGCTGGGGACCGCAAGGCCGGGCCCAGGCGATGAACCTGCGCGACTCGTTGGCCGGGTGCGGCATCGAGGTCGCGGTCGGCCTGCGGGCGGGATCACCCTCGTTCGACGAGGCGCATGCCGAGGGGTTCTCGGAGGCAGATGGCACGCTCGGCGAGATGTTCGAGGTGATCCGTTCGTCGGACCTCGTGATCCTGTTGATCGCCGACGCCGCGTTGGCCGACCGCCACGAGGAGATCTTCGGGGCCCTCAAGCCTGGCGCGATCATCGGACTGTCACACGGGTTCCTACTCGCCCACCTACAGGCGCAGCATCGAGACTTCCCGCCGAACACCTCGGTGGTGGCGGTCTGCCCGAAGGGCATGGGGGCATCGGTTCGGCGTCTCTACGAGCAAGGCCGAGACGTCGACGGGGCGGGCATCAACTGCAGCGTCGCGGTGCACACCGACGCCGACGGCCGCGCGAGCGACATCGCCTTGGGGTGGGCGGTCGGGCTCGGTGCCCCGTTCATCTTCGAGACCACGCTCGAGTCCGAGTACCTCTCCGACATCTCGGGCGAACGGGCGATCCTGTTGGGTATCCCGCATGCCATCGCGGAGGCGGTGTACCGCCGCTGCATCGAGCTCGGCGACTCGCCGACGCGCGCGTTCGTGCGCTCGACCGAGTCGATGACCGGTCCCCTGGCTCGGGCGATTTCAGGCGGCGGCCTCCGGGCCGTGACCGGGGGCTTCAGCGGCGACGACCGCCGCACGTTCGAGGATGCCTATTGCGCGACGTATCACGCCTTCACTCCATTGATCGATGAGCTCTACGACGAGGTCCGTTCCGGCAACGAGGTCGCCAGCGTCCGCCTCGCGGCCGGCCGTCTTCGGCGCGCACCGATGTCGACGGTGGATGGCAGCCGTATGTGGGCCGTCGGCCGACAGGTGCGCGAGCAGCGCGACGAGCTCGCTGTGACCATCGATCCGCTAACGGCCGGCATCTTCTGTGGAGCGATGATGGCCCAGGTCGACGTTTTCGAGGACGCCGGCCATCCATGGTCGGAGATCGCCAACGAATCGATCATCGAGCTGGTGGATTCGCTTATCCCGTACATGCACGCCCGAGGCGTCGCCTACATGATCGACAACTGCTCGACCACCGCACGCCTCGGTGCCCGCAAGTGGGGCCCCCGGTTCGAGGCGGCCATCACGCAGCAGGTGTTCCCCACCCTCGACGACGCCGGCGACCGCGACGACACACTTATCAAGCAGCTCGACGAACACCCCATCCACGACGTGCTCGCCGCCATCGGTCGCTACCGGCCATCGGTGAACATCGCAGTGTCGTGACCGGTCGGGCGACGTGAGCTTCTCGACTGCCGAGGCGACCTCGTGGATGTCGGCCTTGGTGTAGGTGCCCGTGACCGATCCTGGCTGATGGCCGGCGAAGGCCTGGGCGACCGCGAACCCGGCCACTCGCTCGACCGCCGTAATGGCCGTGTGCCGTAAGACGTGGGCGGTGAGGGGCGTCCGTTGTGACCAGGGCACGTGCGCCTGCGCGCGGGTGAATATCCGGTCGTAGGTACGGTCGCTGATCGCCGCCGACGATCCTCGGGACCGAGGTCGCGTTCGAAGCGCGCTGTCGTCCGGCTTCGTACGAGTTGTAGGTACGTCGCGTCCGCGGCTTGTACCCGGCCGCAACGACGGGCAGGTACTCGGCCACTGTCCGCTTGGGCAGTGGCGCAGACCCGTCCCGCCCTGCCGCGACGACGAGGTCGTCGACGGTCAGGCCCATGGCTTCCAGTTCGGCGAGCGCGACCTGTGCGCGGAGGGACTTGTTCACGTGTCCGCTCCCATCAGCCGATCGAGGCACCGCGTGGACCAGATCCGCACCACACCGAGCCCAGGGTTGACGCTGACCACGACATCGTCGATGAGACCCAGCCGGTAACGGACACCTCGGGGGACCACCACCCGCATCCGATCGTCGACGTTCACGACCGGTGAGTTCGTGGTTCATCCACGGACTCATTGGAGGGGCGTTGGGGCGCGAGCTCGGCGAGGACACCGCCTCCGAGCTGGGATCGGCCCGTGACGACCTCGTCTCCTCCCCGCTCTACGGGCCGCGCGAGCTCCTCGGGGCCCTCGTCGAGCGCGCCGTGCAGGTCGCCGACGAGGACCCGCAGCTCGCGGCCGAAATGATCGCCTCGGTCCAGGCGCGCCGCGGCCGCTGGGTGCTCCCGTTCGGGATAGACCACGACCTGCAGGCGCTGCTCCCCCGCCTCCCGGCCCCCGAAGCCACACCCTCCTCGCCAACGGAGATCTGGTAGAGCGGCCGCGCCCCTCCTCGGTATCTGCGTTGTCGGCAGCGGGGAATGTCACACCCGCACCATGCGTCGCAGTGGCGATTCTTGAGGTCCATTCGGTCACATCTTTGTGTCCACAGGATCCGTTCGGCGTTCTGACATGTCCGATCGGCGGCTTCGCATCGAGGCAATGGATACCGCTGGCGTCATCGAGCGCGATGTTCGCGATCTGGTACGCCAGCGCGGACTGGGCCCCGTGACCAATCGCGGTCATTGACCCACTAACGGCCGCATGCCATCGTTTGGCAGAGGCGACCTCGGGGGCTGGCAATGAGGCGGACGTTTTCCGCGCTGGTGTGCGGCATGGCGCTCGTGTTCGCTGGATCGCCCGCTGCGGTACCGACTGCGAGCGCGGATGAGCCCGTCGGTCGCTACGTCGTCGTGCTCCGGCCGTCAGTTGCCGACCCAGGCGCCGTAGCAGCGGACCATGCGCGCCGGTTCGGCGCGGCGGTGACCCACACGTACCACCACGCGCTGAAGGGTTACGCGGCCGTCATCCCGGCCCGCCGTCTGGCAGATGTCCAATCCGATCCGCGGGTCGTGTACCTCAGCGTCGATGAGGAGTTCGCGGCGGCCGATTGTGTGAACCTGATCGACTGCCAGCGGGCCGCGTTCTGGGCGAGGCGAATCGGGACCGACCAGAGCAGCACGGCGTCCGGGGACGGCAGCGGCGCTGTCGATGTCAACGTCGCTGTTATAGATAGCGGCATTGACCTCACGCATCCCGACCTGAACGTAGTCGGCGGGATGAATTGCCAAAGCGGCGACAGCTACGCCGACGCGCAAGGGCACGGCACGATCGTGGCCGGCGTGGTCGCCGCTAAGGACAACGGGTTCGGCCGTGTCGGCGCTGCTCCTGGTGCTCGGCTTTGGTCCGTGCGGGTCCTGAAGAAGAACGGCATTGGGACCTCCGCCTCATTACTGTGCGGGATCGATTGGGTGACCGCGACTCGCACGGACAGCGACCCCACTAACGACATTGCCGTGGCGAACATGAGTATTGGAGGCAAGGGCAGCGACGACGGGAATTGCGGGCAGGTCACGAAAGGCTTTGGCGACGCTCTCCATCGGGCGATCTGCAACTCGACGGCTGCCGGCGTGACCTATGTCGTAGCTGCGGGAAACGAGTCAGCAGATGTGCAACGGCATGTCCCAGCCGGATACGACGAGGTCCTGAACGTGACGGCTATGGCGGACCGTGACGGCCAGCCGGGTGGGCTCGGTACCGAATCCTGCGAAGCCTCAGCGGCCCCCGACGACACTGCCGCCGCGTTCAGCAACTTCGCGTCGCTTGCCACGGACATCGCTCACACAGTTGCGGCATCGGGGGTCTGCATCGGATCGACCATAATCGGCGGAACATATGGCGGCGGGTCTGGCACAAGCTTCGCTGCGCCAGCGGTAACTGGCCTAATCGCGCTGTGCATCTCCACTGGTGCCTGCGCCGGCCTGACGCCCGCTCAGATCATCACCAAGATGGTCAGCGACGCCGCGGTCTACAACCAAGCGAACCCCGACTACGGCTTCACCGGGGACCCGCAGCACAGTCCTGCTGCCGGGAAGTACTACGGGAACCTCGTCCGGGCCAGTCTCTACTAGCCACCTGATGTCCCGGCCGTCGTCGGTCTTCGCCGTCGCGGAAGTCATCTCCGAGGGCCGATGGTGAGACGAGCAAGCGGACGCGAAATCTGGACACGTCAAACCCTGTCAGGTCTAGATATTCGTGTAGGTCTCACAAGCGCTCGTTAACGGGCAGGGACTCCGCGGATCCGACGGCGACCGGAAACGGTTCTCCCACCCCAGTCGTAATGTCGTATCGGTGGGCAGATCTCACCGCATAGCCGGCCTGCTCGAGCGAGTGCTGCTCCAAGAGCGCGCCCGCTCCGTGGCAAGCATCTATTCACCCCCTGCCGGCCCTCGGCCCACCACCGGTCAGACCGTGGCGTGGCTGGGTGCGCCGTCGTACGGCGCCGTTGTGAGCCGTAGCACGCTGCTGTCGTCAGCCCGTGATGCCACGTGGCACCACGGATGATCTTCGGAATCGCCGCGGATGGTCGCGTAACATCGGTCCATGGCCTTCGAGCGGATCTCTGTCGATCACCGGATCATGGGCGGCGTGCCCTGCGTCCGCGGCACCCGCATACCCATCGCCACGGTCGTGGGGATGGTCGCCGAGGGCTTGACCATTGGCCAGATTCTGATCGACTTCCCTCAACTCGCCGGTGAAGACGTTCAGGAAGCCCTCCGCTATGCGGCCGCTGCCGTCGACGAACGAGAACTGCCCGCGCGGTCGACCGGGTGAGATTCCTGGTCGACGAGTCGCTGTCGGCGAGTGTCGCGGCGTTGCTCGCCGACGCCGGCCACGATGCGATCCACGTCGGCGATCTACAGCTCCTTGGCGCCACCGATGCCCAGGTCCTCGGGGCAGCCGCTCAGCGCGAGCGCGTACTCGTGTCGGCTGACACCGACTTTGGCGAGTTACTCGCGCTCGGGCGCCATCCCGGCCCGAGCGTCATAATCTTCCGGCGGGCACCGCACCGGCCAGAACAGCAGTGCCCGCTGCTGCTGGCCTACCTACCGGACGTCGAAGACAGCCTGCTCGCCGGCGCCGTCGTCATCGTGACCCGCGAGCGAGTCCGCATCCGCCAGCTGCCGATCGGTCCGGTAGGTGAGTCGGAGGTGCTTGGTGATCCGGAGCCAGAGGACCCACGGTAATGAGACCCCGCCTTGGCGCTGAGGTCTTCGGAACCCCGGGGCAACACGGGGCAATCGCAGTACTTGGTCCCAACTCCGAGTCGCTCGGAACCATTCAGCGAATCGTGTGGCCCGTCTCGGCTGCCGCCAAGGCGCCAGTTGACGGCAAAGGCGGTCGTGTCGTTGGAGCGCTGCCGTGCCCGAATGCTCGCCATGGAGACCCCTCATTCCATCGCCCGTGCTGTCGGCGTGCTGTCATGGCGATGGACTTGAGGGACGAGGAGTGGGTCTTCGGATCCTGACGGGGTGCTGGGCTCATTGGACGACGATGGAGCCGAGCACTCGCCAGTTCGGTTTGCCGGCGTAGAGCAGGGCGCGGACGCGGTAGTTGCGGAAGTTGCGGAAGCCGAACCCGATGCGCTTGATCCGCTTGATCAGGTTGTTCAGTGCCTCTGTGGGCCCGTTGCTGACGCGGGCGATGTGGTAGTTGCAGATCTTGTCGAACCACTTCTCCAGCGTCCGGCCGAGCTTGCGGAGCTCGAAGGGCATCGCGGGCCGTGTGCAGTGCTCGATCAGCTCGCGGAGCATCGCTCGGGCGGTGTCGATGTCGGTGCAGCGGTAGAACTCGCGTAGTCGTTCTTTGACCCGGTAGGCGATCGCGACCTCACCGTGCGGGTCGCCGAGGGCCAGCAGCGACGCCAGCCGCTGCTGGGCAGCTTCGTCGAGCCGTTCCTCACCGGTCAGCAGCACCCGGCGCACTCGGAACAGCGGGTCGTCACGGCGCCCGCGGTGGCCCTTGTGCTCGCGTTGCACCCGACGACGGACCTCATCCAGCGCGCGGTTCGCGAGCTGGATGCAGTGGAAGGCGTCCACCACCTGCTGGGCCTTGGGCAGCGTCACGGTGTAGACGGCGGCATAGACGTTGGACATGTCCAACGCACCGAAGCGGATCTTGCCCTTCCAGGAGCCGGGCTGGTCGTTCACCCAGCGCGCCACGTCTCGAAAGTCCTTGGTGGGCAGGATCTCCAGGATCTGATGATGGGCCACGTCGGCGACCGTGGTGCAGTACTGCCGAGCCCGCTGGGTGCGCAGCTTCACGAACGAGGTCTCGTCCAGGCCGATCGCCGTGGTCAGGGTCAGCCGCTTGGTGTCCGCCTCGAGCAGCGCCTCGCCGTAGCTGGTGACCGCGTCGTTGATCGTGTGCCAGTCGCAGTTCAGCTCGCCGGCGACATCCGACACGGCGCGACCCCGCCCGACCTGCTCCGTCGCCCACTTCGCGCAGCGGGTGGTCAGCCGGCAGTTCTTCGCCGCGATCCGGTGATCACCCGGCGTCCAGGACTTGCGAAGGCAGCCCTCGTGCGGACAGCACAGCCGGTGCTTGCGCCACGCCAACGTCATCGGCGTGCCGAAGACCGGCAGGTCCACGTAACGGACCACCGGCCGATCCTTGACCTGAGCGCGGGCACCGCAGGAGGGGCAGAACTGAACGACCTCACGCTGCTCGATCAGCAACTCCACGTCCGGGCCGGTGCGCTGATAGGCCAACACCCGGACGTTCTTCAGACCGACCAGGGCCTGGACGATCTGGCTAGGCTCATGCAGGACGAAGGTGTTGCGGGATTTGTTGGTCACACTTCGAAGACTGCAGCACCTTCGTCCCAATCAGCCCGCGGCACGCCCACGCAAAGAAGGCCACCCCGCAGGGTGGCCTCCCCGCTGAGATCCGAAGACCCGTGATGCGCCGCGCGATGCGTAAGGGTGAAAAACCGCTCGCTGGGCTGACCGTTCGGCACCAGGGAGTACAGCCATGGCGCGCAGCAGATCTACCCGCATCACACCACGCCGTCCCGCCGGCGACGGATCGGTCTCACCCCGCACCAAAACAGACGGCACCGTCGTCTACGACGCCTACTGGACGTATTCCGACCCGCTCACTGGAAAGGTTCGCCGGAGCTGCCGCCGGGGCTTTCCCACCCGCGCAGAAGGCGCCGCGTTCCTTCGCGCGCAGACCAGTCAGGTCGACGCCGGCAGCTTCGTCCCGGCCAGCACCGAGCACCTCGGCTCCTACCTCGACATGTGGCTCGGCACCCTGCGGCTGCGCCGGCAGACCGTGCAGGGCTACCGCAACTACGTGACCCGACACATCAACCCGCGGATCGGGCACCTGACGCTTGCCGAGCTGACGCCGATGCACCTCAACGCGCTCTACGCCGAGCTCGAGCGCAACGGCAACCACTCCACCTGCTGCCGGGCCGGGAAGAAGTGCGGGATCGTGCGCGGCACATTGCCGCTGTCCCGCAGCTCGGTGCGCCAGGTCCACAGCGTGCTCTCCGCCTCGCTCGGCGCCGCTGTCGACGCAGGACTGCTGTCGGTCTCCCCCACCATGCGGGCGAAGCCGCCGACACAGCGCGAGGCACGCGCCGAGCGCAAGTCCTACGAGACCTGGACGCCGGAAGAGCTCGCGACCTTCCTCGACGGCTGTCGGGGGCACCGGTTCCACCCGCTGTGGCAGCTGCTCGCCATGACCGGCATGCGCCGCGGCGAGGCACTCGGTCTGCGCTGGGCCGACGTCGACCTCGAACTCGGCACCGCGTCGGTGCAGCAGACCGTCGGCAGTGACCGCGACGAGTCCGGCAACCGCCGGACCTTCGTGCAGCACTCGGTGAAGAACGGGCGGCCGCACATGATCGCCCTCGACGTAGCCACCGTCGCGGTCCTGCGAACGCACCGGCTCCGGCAGAACGAGGTACGGCTCGCCCTGGGTCCGCAGTGGGTCGACCACGACCTCGTCTTCGCCCCCGACGACGGCTGGCTGCACCAGGGCGTCCCTGCCGGCGGCCCGCTGCCCACCGAGCGGGTCAGCAGCCTGTGGCGGGAGATGGTCCGCCGGCAGCCCGGCGTACGAACGATCCGGCTCCACGACCTGCGACACACCTGGGCGACGCTCGCGCTGAAGTCCGGCGTGCACCCGAAGGTCGTGCAGGAGCGGCTGAACCACAGCACCATCAGCGTCACCCTCGGCATGTACTCGCACACCACGCCGGGCATGGACCGGGAAGCCTGCGACCTCGTCGCCTCGCTCCTGGTCCCCCACCTTCGACAGCCAGCCTGAGAGCAGGTGGTCGGATGCCTCTGCCTCCCTGCGCTCTGACGTACCTCGCCGCGAGGAATGGCGCTGAGAATGTCGAATGATGCTGACATGAGGAGATCGCTGGCAGCCACGCTCGGGATGTTCCTTGTCCTGTCTCCCTTATCGTTCGCGGCGGCGACGCCACCTGCACGCCCGCCGTCGGTTCAGGTCTGGGTAGCAGAGCGGACCACTCGTGCCGAGACAAATCTTGAGCTCGAGGCCAGGCAGAGATCGACTGACGGGGCTTCACTTCTGTACGCCTCGGTGTCGGTAGACCTCGATCCCGCATCTCTGCGGATCCGCCGCACGATGTCTGGTTCGATATTCAGCTACGACCATGACCTCGTGCCGCGTGGATACGGCATGCTAGCGGCGGCTAGCTGCCCGACGCCGCCTCCGACATCGCAGGTGTGCGAAACCCACACAGCAAGGACTGGCCGGACGATCGCGACGCTGCGCTCACCCGCTGGCGATGGAGGACCTGATCGTCTTTACCTAGTGCTCCGCTCACACGAGATTTCCGTGCGACTCACCGCGCTCTCGAAGGGCTGGGTTGTCCGGCGTGTTCCCACAGCACGTGCTCGCATCGTCGGCGCTGACGAGGCAGCGGCCACAGGAGCGCACTCGGCGCTCGCGGGAGTCGAAGTGTTCTCCTCAGCAGAGTCCGAAGGCGGCGCGCGGGGAAGTATCGCGATGGCCCGCCCTCCATGCGACACAGCGCTATCCGTCGGCCGGGTCCGGCTGCTCGGGGGATCAACCGACCCAGCGGTCAGTTGTACGCTGACAACATCGTCCATGCACGACTTTTCCCCGCGACAGACGCGGTGGGTCCTGAGCGGACCTGCGGCAGGAGTCACGACATCGGGCATCGTGCGCCTCATCGTGGTCGATCTGTGATTCCGAAGCCCTTTTTCCGACTCCAGGACTAAGCGCAGCCCCTGCTCAAGCAACTCGTTCGGTACTTCCTAGGTGCACAAATGGCAACGGAGTTCGGGAGCCTCCTCCGTCGTAGGTACGCCCTCAGATGCGTTGATTGACAAGGCTCGGGTGGTCGTCGCTGGCGTATGTCTCGCGGTGGCCGCAACTTCCGTGGGCCCGTCTGTAGCTGCCCCTGAGACGGGTACGGCCCGCGCGCCAAAGTGCCGGATCGTGCGGGATGACGCCGGCGACGTGCGCTCCGGATTCGGCGTCGTCGGACATCCGAGCTCGTCCATCGACATCCTCTCAGGTGACCTGGCCGCCAACTCGAGAACTTTGACCGCAGTGATCCGTGTCAAGGAGTTGATACTCCCCGACCCGACCTCCCAGACCGGCGTCCACTTCTCCTTCTCCATGCAAGGTCCCGAGTCAAAAATCGTTTTCTCCGCGAACTTCGGCCCCGACGGGGACTTTTTCGACATCTACGCCGGCCAGCCGACAGAGGTCGGCGGCGAGGACGGGGCGTCGAGCGTCCCGTACCTCGCGCCCGCAACGGGAGTGTTCGACCGGGCTCGCAATGAGGTCCGCATCCACGCGGCACTCGCCGACCTCGCCAAGGTGGACTCGCTCAGCGAGGGCGCGCGACTGGTGAAGCCCTATATCGAGGCGAGCACCGGAATCGTCTCGAAGAACGTGGCGCGCAGCTTCACGACCACCGGAAGCCGAGACTTCACGGCTACTGGCATGTCGTACACGATGAGTGAGCGGACGTGCGTCAAGCCGGGCGTGTAGTGCCATCGGCCAGCGGACTGGCCAACCTCGTTGAGCTCAAATACTGAGGGCACCAGCGCATTGTGCCGCGGTGCGTCGCCACGCAGGTGGAGTCGGACGCGATGTCGACGCCCGAGCCGTAAGAGGCTGAATGTCAGCCGAGCACAAGTTTTCGGTCGCCGAAGTCAGCCACGACCTCCACCGTGCCGCCGAGGGCTTCGACGTACGCCTTGATCGTCGACAGACCAGCACGCTCGAACTCGCCGCCCTCGAGCTGGGAGATGGTCGGCTGGGTGACTTTCATTCGCTGCGCCAGCTCGACTTGGGTGAGTCCTTGCTCTTCGCGGATCTCGCGCAGTCGGTAGGCCCGAACCTCTGCCTCCATCCGAGCGCGTTCCAGGGCAACGCGGTCTGCACGCGGCGGCCGGGCAGAGCGCACCTCGCGCCAGCTCTTCGCCGAAGGCTTCACCTTCGCCACGCTGCCACTCTTCACTGCTCGCTGAGCCATGCGTCGTACCTCCCGTCGGCAACCGGTATGAACTCGTCGTACCAACGCTTCCAGTTGCCGGCCTTGTCGCCAGCAACGAGGAGCACCGCGCGTCGCTCTGGATCAAAGACGAACAGGATCCGGATCTCGCTGTGTCCGGCTGAGCCCGGACGCAACTCCTTCATGTTGTGGTGACGAGAGCCCTTGACGCGGTCGACAAGCGGACGACCCAGAGTTGGTCCGTCCTCCTCCAGCTTGTCGATTGCTGCTGCGAGCTGGTCATAGGAGTCCTCATCGAGGGCAAGGATCCAGGAAGCCACATCCTCGAGCAGCCTGACGTCCCAGCCCACGACACCAGTATAGCCTGTAGCCGATATCAGTCAAGACTTATGAACTAGCTCACGTGGTGCCTCAGGACCCATCGACCGTCCGGCTGAGTGACCGCATGGGAGCACCTATCCCCCCGCGGACTGCAGTCTCAACATTCACGGGTCCCCCCGCGGAAGGCACTTTGAGGTGACGGGTCCCCCCGCGGACCGCAGATTCACAGGTGACGAGTCCCCCCGCGGACTGCGCAATTGCAGGTGAAGAATCCCCCCTCGGACATCGAGAAATGTCGTGATGCTCGGGTGATGCTCGGGTGATGCTTAGTAGCCCGCAATGGACATCATTCGACAGCATCAAGTCCGAAAAAGTTCGCGGGAGCACTTGTCAGGAGGGCACTTCCCCCTATGGAATGTGCCTGTCCATCAGCCGAATCGAGCGCGTTCAATTCCCCCCTCGGACACGCAGAGTCACTGCAAATTGCCCTGAGCCATGTAGCCCAGGCGCTGAGGAAACTCCCCCTTCTGGCTCGAGAAGCCGACGCTTCCTGGCGACGCCGCTGCGGGACCAACAGCGAAAATCGCCGCGTATCCCGCGGATCTGCAAGCTGGGCTTGGCCGTTCCGCTAGCTAGCGGAGCCGGTAGCCGACGCCACGGACAGTCTGAACGCGGGTCGCGTCGCTGCCCAGCTTCACACGGAGGCTGCGGATGACAACGTCGACGACGTTGCTGCCGCCGGCGTACGAGGTGCCCCACACGTGTTCGAGCAGTTCGATGCGAGTTATGACCTTGCCGGGTTGAACGGCGAGCGTCTCGAGTACACCGAACTCCAGTGGTGAAAGGGAGATCCGCTTCCCTGCGACCGCGACGCTGCGGTCGTTGGCATCGAGGAACGAAGTGGCCGTGATCCCGAGCTCGGCGGCGGCGAGGTTCGATAACCATCCGTCGATCGAGTCGGGCCCGAAGTCGAGGGCTGCCAGGTGGAACTCGCGGCCTCCGAGGTCGGCGGGCGGTTCGAAGGGGATGAATCCGAGGGTAAGTAGCGCGGACAGGTACGGCTCGGGGTCGAAGATGCCGGTGTAGAGCCGACCGAGCTGCGGGCGCAGCCGAAAGTAGTCACGCTTAAGGTCGAGCCAAGCCGCCGCTTGAGGGCCGCTGGGACCCTCACCTGCCTCATCAGAGAGCACCCGCCGGTGGACCAGCGTCGTTTGCCCCGGGGGCAGCAGGTGCGACGCGGCGTGCCGGGCCCATCCGGCGACGACGGCATCGCTGCGGTCGAGCGACGGCGGGATGTGTCGCCACTCGGCGACGATGGAGCATCCCACGACGGACCCGGTTCTATCTCGGATGACTCGGACCGCACCCGGCGCGAGTCGCCACCACGCGTCCAACGCGTCAGCACCTGCGGCCGGGTCGTGTCGACGCCACAATTCTTGCAGCGCCTCGGCGTCTGATGGCCTTGCCAGCTCGACGCTGTAGCGATGCGCGGTCGTCGGAAACATCGCCTCCCGCACCACGGGATTGTCGATGAGGAACAGCAGATCCGCGGTCGAGCGGGCGAGTTCGACATCGCCGGCGGTAAAGGTGCTTGATTGAAGGTGCCGCCACGCGGCGCTGCGCAGTCGCCGGAACTCATCTGGGTCGACGGCGCGCAACCGCTCGCCGATAGCGATGTGGACAGCGTCATGCAGCCTGATGCCTTCGGCAGTCGACTCTACGAAGGACAATCCGCTGAGCAGATCTAGCGCATCGTCGGCCTCCTGCCCGAGCATCGCCTCGAGCACTCCCCGAGTGACGCGTCTCGGCACGGCCGCCGCGTCGAGCGCCCGTCGACCCCTCTCGTCCAGCCCCCCGCGGAACAGGTTGGCGAGCGCGCCGACCACCATCGGCGCGGCGTCACCGCCTGGCAACTCCGCGCCAGCGAACTGCGCCTCCAGGGCAAGGCGAACCGCCAGCGGGTGACCACGCGCAACCCGGGCGATCATGGCGGCCGCCGACGCATCGGTGACGCCCGCGGCCGCGATAACGGCGATGACGTCAGGTTCCTCGAGCGGGCCCAGGGGGAGGACCTCCAGCCCACCGAGGCGGTTACGGTCGAACGCCCACTCGAGCATCGGAGCATCCCGGCTTGCCACGATCACCCGCACCGATGGGCCGAGCGCTGGAAGCAAGTCGTAGCGCAGCCACGGATCGGCGATCCGGAACACCTCGTAGGTGTCGATCAGCAGGACGACGTGGCGCCCTTGCTCCGCTGGGAGCAACCCGCCCGCGGTCGAGGCGCGGTCGGGCCGCCCTCCGGCCGCAGCTAAGGCTTCAAGGAACCCTGCCTCGGTCGGATCGATCAACCGGCAGTCCACCGAGAATGTCGAAACTCCCCGCTCCGCGCACACTTCGGCGAATTGGGCCAGCAGGGCCGACTTGCCGATGCCCGCCATCCCGTAGACGAAGCACACATGCGGGCCGTGCTCGTCGAGGACCCGCAGCAGGACCGACAGCTCCCGGCCCCGACCGACGACCATCGACACGTCACAACCCCCTCGGTCGCATCCTGCCAGCAGCTCAGGCCGCCGTGACGGCCACACCTCGGGTCACGCCTGTCGGCTCCATCAGGACGCCGAAGCGCCGCACTGTGATGTCCGCCAACCCGGGGGTGGCCCCGACGTTGGCGAACAACTCCGACGCCAAGAACGCGTCGACCGCCCCGTCGCCATCGAAGGTGTACACGCCGCCATAGACGCCATCGACAGCGTCCACCAACCACACCTTCGACACCAGCCCGTGCACCTCCGCGAACGCAGGCGCCACCTGGTCACACAGGCTGAGGTAGTCGGCCTCGCTGAGGCCTTCGAGCTTGAAGTTCACGATCACGATTTCCACAACACACCCCTTAGTTCGGCGGCACCTCCGCCTGCCATCAGGATGAAGCTGGCAACGCCGACAAAGATGAGGGTCAGATGAGGGTTTCGGTGGCCATGATCCGCCGGAGTCCGGGGAGGCTTTCAGCCCAGCACCAGATTCACGCTCACGGGTCCATGTGTGTATCGATCAAGTCCCCCCTCGGACACAGAATCGCAGGCCTGTGACCTGCAACAACGCGTTGGCGGAGCAAGATCCGCCGCAGCCTGTAATCCCACACCACACCCGGCATGGACCTGGCCGCCTGCGACTTCGTCGCGTCACTCCTCCTCCCCCACCCGCCGGCCAGCGACGGCGACGGCGAAGCGAGAATCGGTTGATCTCCGGAGCGCCAGCCGGTCGCCGTACGTTGGGGGAACCGCATGGGTGCTAGCCGCTGTCAACGCCGCCCGAAAATTGACCCCCTAGCGCCGCTTGGGTTCTAGGGCGACACGGAGTCTGATATCCCGTCACTGACACCCATGACTTGCCTCCTGCTCATGATGCGTCGCGGCAATCGTGAGAGCGCTGTCAGGGGCAGGGTAGGACCAACCGAACCGTTGACAATGACAAAGTCCGACAGCCGACACTCCGGCAGACCCATCTCTCGGCAGCGTAATGGCTAAGCCACCCCGGACAGGACTTCCGGACTTCCACTAACAGACGTACAGTTGATGACATACGACGTGACGCGCCACGGGGGTGGGACGGCCGGTCGGTGACCCGGGGGGGACCATGGCAGTTCGGCGAATGATTGCGACGCGCTGGCGCGTCGCAATCGCAGAGTGGCTGACATTGCTCGCAGCCCTCCTCCACCTGCTGGCTGTGCCCAGTCATGCGCAGGTCTGGCGCGGCTACGCCACCTTCTTCGTCGTCATCGCGCTGGGGCAAGGCCTTTATAGCTTGCTGCTTCCGCGGCTGGCCGATCGCCGATGGTTCTTGGCTCTCGGCATTATCGGCACGTCTGGGCTCCTGGCACTCTGGTGGTGGAGTCGTGTCTGGCAGACCCCCGTCGGACCGCATCGTCTGCACGCCGAGCCCTTCGGGATACTCGACGTGTCCGTCGGCATCGTAGAAGTCATTGTCCTGCTCTGCCTTGCCGACGCCTATCCACGTACTGCCGGCCGACGCCGGCGACACTCCCAAGCAACGGAGCCGTCATGGACCTGACCCGCCGAGACCTGATCAAGGTCGGCCTGTTCACCACGTCGGCCCTGGCCGTGCCGAAGTTCGCCGCCGCCTACTCCAACTACACCCGAGGAGACGGCGCCTTGGCCGCGCCTGCGCCGTTCCGGCAGGCACTGACTCAACCGCCGGTGCTCGCACCTGTGCGGAGTGACGCGTACGCCGATTACTACGAGATCGCGTCGAGGCGCACGACGGCGGAAATCCTGCCAGGTGTGCGCACGCCCGTATCCGGCTACAACGACAGCTATCTGGGTCCCACCCTGCGCGTACGCTCCGGTCGCACTGCGGTCGTCACCCACACCAACGGGCTCGCCGTACCGATCTCGGTGCACACCCACGGCGCCTACGTGGACGGCGACAGCGACGGCCATCCGTCGGACCCCATCGCCCCGGGAGCGGCCAAGCACTACGTGCTGCCCAACAAGCAAGTGGCCCGTACCCAGTGGTACCACGATCACGTCGAGCATCTGACCGCAACTAATGTCTACGCCGGACTGTCCGGCTTCTACCTCATCGGCGACCCATTCGACGACGCGTTACCGCTGCCCGCAGGCGAGTTCGACGTGCCGCTGTGCATCCAGGACCGACTGTTCAACTCCGACGGCACACTCCATTATCCAGAGAACGCTGTCAGCGACGACGGTCTCGCCGGCAACGTCATCGTGGTCAACGGCAAGGCGCAGCCCTTCTTCCAGGTATCCGCGCGCCGCTACCGCTTCCGCATCCTCAATGGCTCCAACGCTCGGCCTTACTCACTGGCTCTGAGCAACGGCCGGCCCTTTCAACTGGTCGCTACCGAAGGCGGTCTGATCACCGCGCCCATCAGCCTGACCTCGCTCCCCATCTGGCCCGGCGAGCGCTACGAAATCGTGATCGACTTCGCTCAAATGCCCAACGGCGACTCGGTCGTGCTCAACAACAGCATGGGCAGCGGCAGCACAGCGCAGATCATGCGCTTCGACGTCGTGCGCCGCGCCGTGGACGACAGCTCAGTGCCTGCGGTGTTGCGCAGCGCAGCCGATCAATCCGACGACACACACCTTGGCACAACCGCTGCGGGGGCGACTGTGACGCGGAGGTGGAACTTCGGAAAGACGTGGGACAACGTGTACGTGATCAACGGAAAGACCTACGACGCGAACCGCATCGACGCATCCCCACGAGCCGGGGACACCGAGATCTGGGAGTTCCAGACGGGCTATGGCTGGTCGCATCCGGTGCACGTCCACTTGACGAACTTCAAGGTCCTCGATCGAAACGGTAAGCCACCGCCAGTGCACGAGCGCGAACTGTGGAAGGAGACCGTTGCGCTCCATCCGGGCGAGAAGGTACGGGTACTCATGAAGTGGCCGTCGGTGCCCGTTAGGCCAACAGTCTCGGTCCCTGCCGCCTCGACGGCGTTCAAAGACAGATACGTCTTCCACTGCCACAACCTGGGTCATGAGGACCACGACATGATGGCGCAGTTCCGCGTCACCTGAGGATCAGCGGAGCTCAGCGCCGTCCCACGAGCTTGAGTTGGTCGGCCGTCGCCGAACGGATTGCGACAGAGTCGACGACGACTGTGACGAGGCGACACCCCGCATCGAGATACGCCCGAGCCGTCTCGCCATCAGCTGCATGGGTACCGACCGGCATACCGGCGCGGGCGCAGGCCGCCCACACCGTGGCCAGTGCGGGGCCGAGCACCGGGTCGTGGCGGTCGGGGGCGCAACCGAGCGTCAATGAGAGGTCCCACGGCCCGATGTAGACAGCGTCGACACCGTCGACAGCGACGATCCCGTCGACCGCCTCGACGGCCGCGCCGGACTCCACCATGACGACGCAGAGAGCATCGTCGGACCCGCCGATGACGCGACCAAACGATCGGTGCCCCCGTGGTGCGGTGCGGCAGGCCGAGACCACCTCGCGAGCGATGTCCGCGGAGTTCACGTGCGGTACGACGACGCCGTGCGCGCCGAGGTCGAGCGCCCGAGAGACGAAGTACGGCTGTGGTGCCCGCACGCGAGCCAGCGGCACCAGCCCGGCGGCCACCGCGGCGCTGGTGAGTGCCGGCAGATCGGACTCGTCAGCCGAACCGTGCTGCAGGTCGAAGACGACGTAGTCGATGCCCGGCGCCGCCAGCATCCCCACCACCGACGGATCGCCGATCGTCGACCACGCGCCGTACGCCGACCGTTCAGCCAGAATGCACCGCAGGTCAGGTTTCATCCACGTAGCCTAGGCGGAAGTTGGTCATGAGTTCGATCCTGTTCCGTGGCCACGACCCCGTGGACGCTGTGGCAGTGCGGGACGGTCGCATCGCTGGCCTTGGCCACGACGCGGTCGACACGCCAGTAGCAGTGACGGTCGATGTGAGCGAGGGCACGCTGGTGCCGGCTTTCCGGGACGGTCACGTGCACCCGCTCTGGGCCGGTCAAGCGATGCAGGGCGTGCCCTTGACCGGCGCCCGCTCTGTCGACGAGCTGCTCGAGAGAGTCCGTCGGCATGCCGCAGACCACTCCGACGCGACGTGGCTCACCGGCGCGGGCTACGACCCGTCGGTACTGCCCGGTGGCCTGGGCGATGGCCGGCTGCTCGACGCCGTCGTAGCTGACCGCCCGGTCCTGCTTTGGGCCACCGACCACCACAGCGCGTGGGCCAACCGGGTTGCCCTCGACATCGCGGGGGTGTCGGCAATGACTGGAGATCCCTCGGATGGCCGGTTCATCCGCGACGAGAACGGTCAGCCGACCGGTGCGCTGCTCGAGTCCGCCGCGCATCTCGTCGCTGCCCACATCCCGGCACCCACGCGCGAGTCGAAGGAGTCGGGCCTTCGCGCTGCCCTCGACCAGCTCGTCGCCGAAGGGGTCGTGTGGGCGCAGGAAGCCGCCCTGTCTCCGGAGAACGTCGCGATCTACGCCGGTCTGGCTGGCGCCCGGGAGATGCCGTGCCGTATCAACGTCGCGCTGAAAGTCGATCCGCGGTATTGGCGGGACCAGGTTGCCGAGTTCGACGCCGTACGCCGAGAGCACCCGGACTCCGGTGCGCTCACCGTCCGCACCGTGAAGTTCTTCGCTGACGGGATCGTCGAGTCCGGCACCGCGTCACTGCTTGAGCCCTACTCCGACGACCATTCCTCATGTGGGCTCGAGCTGTGGCCCGCCGACGAGCTCCGCGAAGCCGCGGTGGCTGTCGATCGGCTCGGCTTCCAGCTGCACGTCCACGCAATCGGCGATGGTGCCGTGCGAACAGCGCTCGACACCGTGGCGCACGTGGCCGCCACCAATGGCCCGCGCGACCGCCGGCCCGTCATCGCCCACGCCCAGCTCGTGCACCCGGACGACTTGCCGCGCTTCGCCGCTCTTGGTGTCATCGCGAACCTCCAGCCGCTGTGGGCCCAGCAAGACACGCTCATGACCGAGCTCACCGAGCCGCGCCTCGGCTCAGGCCGGTCGGCTCGGCAGTACCAGTTCGGATCCCTGCTGCGCAGCGGCGCGCGGGTCAGCTTCGGCAGTGACTGGCCGGTCTCCTCACCCCGACCGCTTGAGGGCATCGCCGTCGCGATGACCCGTCGCACCTCGGAGGGGCTCCCACCAGAGGGCTGGCTGCCGGCCGAGCGGCTCGGCCTGGCCGACGCGGTGGGGGCCTACACCCGCGGGGTGGCCTACCAAGCCTACGAAGAAGCCGAGTGCGGCATGATGGCTGTCGGCCAGCGCGCCGACCTCTGCCTGCTATCCGCCGATCCGCGCGCGGTCGACCCCGGTGACCTGGCTGAGCTCACCGTGCTGCGCACCTGGTCATCCGGCAGAGAGGTATTCAGTTCGTGAGCTTCGACGGTCGCATCTTGATCATCGGTCTCGGCGCTGTGTCGCGTTGCACGCTGCCCCTGCTCTTCAAGCACGTCCCGGCAGCGCCGTCGCAATACACCGTTCTCGACTTCGCTGAGGTCGAAGACGATGCTCGTTGGGTTAAGGACCAAGGCGCTTCCTTCGTCACCGACAAGGTCACCGAGGACAACTACGCCGCCCTGCTCGCCCAACACGTCGGGCCAGGCGACGTCATCGTCGACCTCGCCTGGAACATCGACACCCTGTCGATTCTCGAGTGGTGTCGGACGCAGGACGTCCGCTACGTCAACGCATCCTTCGAGCTCTGGGACCCCTACGGCGACGGCAAGCAGTCCCCGACGGAGCGCACGCTTTACGCCCGGCACCTGAAGTTGCGGGAGACACTCGCTCGCTGGGGGGACAACGCGGGGCCCACCGCCGTGCTCGACCACGGGGCCAATCCGGGCCTGGTGTCGCACTTCACGAAGACCGCGCTGCTCGACATCTCGGCGGCGTACCTCGAGGAGGTGCCCTCGGGCGCCGACCGCGACGCCGTGGCCGCTGCACGGGAGTCCCGGACATGGAACGACCTCGCCCGCGCGCTGGACGTACAGGTCATCCACATCTCCGAGCGGGACACCCAGATCAGCTCGGTGCCGAAGGCGGAGAACGAGTTCGTCAACACGTGGTCCGTCGAAGGCTTCTTCGAAGAAGGCGTCGCGCCGGCCGAATTGGGCTGGGGCACCCATGAGCGGACGCTGCCCGCCCGGGCGTTCACCCACCAGACTGGGCCGCAGAACCAGATCTGCCTCGCCCACCCGGGTTGCCAGACGTGGGTGCGCTCGTGGGTGCCGTGCGGCGAGATCGTCGGAATGGTCATCCGCCATGGCGAGGCTTTCTCGATCTCCGACTACCTCACCGTGCGGGACGGAGCCGCGGCGGTCTACCGCCCCACGGTCCACTACGCCTACTGCCCCACCGACGCAGCAATCGCCAGCCTTCATGAGCTGCACATGCGCGGGTTCGACCTCCAGCAGCGGCAGCGGATCATGAATGACGACATCGTCACCGGGCGGGACGAGCTCGGGGTGCTGCTGATGGGCCACCGGTTCAAGTCCTGGTGGACGGGCTCGCTGCTCGACATCGAGGAGACTCGCCGACTCGTGCCGCACCAGAACGCGACAACATTGCAGGTCGCAGCCGCTGTGCTCGGCGCCGTGCAATGGCTGCTCGCCCACCCACGCGAGGGGGTACGCCTACCCGACGAGCTGCCGCACGAGGAGATCCTGCGGCACGCGGCGCCATACCTCGGCCCGCTCGTCAGCAGACGGGCAGACTGGACACCGCTCGACAACTGGTCCGACCCATTCGTCGGCTACGGACGGTCGAAGCCGTCACCGGCCGAGATGTGGCAGTTCGACACCTTCCTCGTCCACGGCCCGGCCTGAGGAGTCGAGGCAGAAGGCCGGCATCGGGTCGAACCCGTTGAATCCGTCAGTGCAGTAGGCCTTGGTGTATGCACCGGCGCTCAAGATCGTGACGAAGTCGCCGCACTGCAAGTCCAACGGAAGTTCGTAACGGTGCTTCTCGTACATCACGTCGACCGAGTCGCAGGTTGGCCCAGCCAGGATCACCGGGCCAGTCGGTCCGCCATCACGGGACGTGATCATTCGGTACTTGATGCTCTCGCCGAGAGTTTCCGCCAGGCCACCAAAGACCCCGGTGTCGAGGTAGACCCATCGCACCGCATCACCGTCGGACTTGCGTGACACGAGTACGACTTCGCACTGGAGCACCCCCGCATCACCGGCAATGTAACGGCCCGGCTCGACAATCGTCGAAGGCGGTTCGTCGCCGAAATGCCGTGACAACGCTGAGGCGATGGCGTCGCCGTAGGCCCCTACCGGCGGCACGTCGTGGATGTACTGCGCCGGGAAGCCACCGCCGAGGTTGATCAGAGTGAGACGCAAGCCCCGCTGGGCGCAGGCGCGGAACACTTCGGCTGCGTGGGCCAGTGCTCCCTCCCACTGTCCAGGGTCGCGCTGCTGGGAGCCCACGTGGAAGCTCACGCCACGGGCGATAAGCCCTAGCGAAGCGGCGCGGAGCAAGAGATCGACCGCCATGTCGGGGTCGCACCCGAACTTACGGCTCAGCGGCCAGTCAGCGCCGACGTTGGAGGTGAGGATGCGACAGAAGACCTCAGCGCCAGGGGCGGCCTCAGCGAGCTTCTCCAGCTCCGCAGCGCTGTCGAACGCGAAAAGCCGCACGCCACGCTCGAAGGCGTAGGTGATGTCCGCCTTCTTCTTGATCGTGTTGCCGTAGGAGATGGATGCAGGAGCGGCTCCGGCCAGCAGGCAGTAGTCGATCTCGGCCGGGCTGGCGACGTCGAAGCAGGCCCCCCGGGCAGCGAGAAGCCGCAGGACCGGAATCTCCGGATTAGCTTTGACTGCGTAATAGATGGTGGACGTCGGGCAGGCGGCGCTGAGGCTGTCGTAGCGCTCTGCCACGACGTCGGTCGACAAGACGAGACAAGGTGTCGGCGGGCACTGCTCGGCAAGAAAGCGAGCGATGTGCGGATGCATTCCCGCGGTCACGTGGACCATGTCCGTCGTCGACAACTCGGCCTCCCCTGCTGCTCTGCGCAGCTCCCCGACGCGACTGTGTCGCGTCACCCGGCAACAGCCGATCAGTATGCCTCCTTCGTTGATGTCGTGTGGCGACATCCGCTACATCGACTGAGCGACTTCCGCCGGTAGGTTGGCAGGCGTGCCGCATGCCCCGGACCAACGCCCAGTGACCCTCGTCGAGCTGCGCGTCCTCGACGGACCTAACCTCTACTTCCCGCGCGCCGCCATCAAAGTGGTGCTCGACATTCACGAGCTCCTCTCGCTCGACGAGACCGGATTCGCCGACGTCGCCGCCCGCTCCGGCGGGGCGGAACCGCGTCCCGGGCGCGCGGGCACGGACCGCCGCTTGCGCGCAGTAGCCCGACTGCTGGCCACGGTGACGCGGCGGCTCGCGACCTCGGGTGGCGCCAATCGGCTGGCTGTGCGCAGTCGTCCGGGCCCCGAGGCCGGACAACTCACCATTGCCTTCCCGTGGCGGCAACGCGAGACGGCTACGCGACTCGCTGTCGCGCTCGCCGAAGTGGTGTCCGGGCGGGACATCGCCGAGGCCGGCGCCGCCGTCGCCGTGGGCGAGCCAGGAGACCGCCCACGAACGCCCAGACCCACCATTCCGGTCATCTCGGTCACTGGAACCAACGGCAAGACGACGACCACTCGCCTGATCGCCCACATGGGCCGGTGCGCCGGTCTCGTAGTCGGCTGGTCCAACACCGATGGCATCTGGATCGACGGTGAGTGCGTGGAGGAAGGCGACTGGTCAGGGTACGGCGGAGCCGGTCGAGTGCTCGCCGACCGTCGGGTCCAGCTCGCGGTGCTCGAGAGCGCGCGAGGGGGGCTTCTGCTGCGCGGCGCGGGAGCGGCGTACAACGACGTGTCCGTCGTCACCAACGTCAGCGCGGACCACCTCGGCCTGCTCGGGATCCAGACGATCGACGAGCTCGCAGAGGTCAAAGCAATTGTCCCCCGGATGACGCGAGCTTCGGGGTGGTGCGTACTCAATGCCGACGATCCCAGAACCCTCGCCATGCGCGCGGTCGCTCGGGCCCGCCCCTTCGTCTTCTCCCCCGATCCCGACTCCCCCGGCATCCGTGCGGCGCTGTCGGAAGGCGGCCAGGCGATGACCGTCACCGACGGGTGCATCTGCGCCGTGTCGGGGTCCTGGCAGGTAGACGAGCTGATCCCCGTCCTCGACGTCCCGATGACACTGAGCGGGCTTTCGTCGTACAACCTCTCCAACGCGCTTGCCGGTGCGGCCGCGGGCCTGGCGGTCGGGCTGCACCGTGATGCGGTGGTCACCGGCCTGCGGACCTTTGCCCCCGATCCGACGCTGAACCCTGGTCGGCTAAACCTCTACGAAGTCGACGGCGTGGCGGTCGTGCTCGACCTGGCCCATAACGAGGACAGCCTGCTCGCTCTCCTCGAGGTCGCCGACGGTCTGCGACTGCCCGGGGCCCAGCTGGTCACGGTCGTCGGGACTGCTGGTGATCGCAGCGACGACATGCTGCGCACCCTTGGTGAGATAGCCGCGCGCCGCTCCGACCACGTCGTCATCGCCCACAAGGAGAAGTACCTGCGAGGGCGCTCCCGCGACGAGATGTCGGGGCTGCTTCTCGAAGGATTGCGTCTGGGTGGAATCGCTGGAGCGCCGGTGTACCCCGACGAGCTGTCCGGGCTGCAGGCTGGAGTCCAGGGCGCCGGCAGCGGTGATGTTGTGGCGTTCATGTGTCATGCCGACCGCGTCGAGTGCGACGGCTGGCTGATCGAGCACGGTGCCCGGCTGCTTGCTGCCGACGATGTGCGCGCACGAGTGCTGCGCGCCCGGTCGACCGGGCCGATCTAGAGGTCCGGGTCACCGCTCGCATGCTCTCGGGCGCCGGCCTGTGCGCGATGGGACCGCGCCTCGACCTCGGCCCACACTGAGCTCGCATGGTCGACGCACATCACCACGAGGTCTCCCGGGTTGGCAAGGTCGAGCACCCGACGTACGGCGTCGAGCTCCGGCAGCACCCTTTCGACGATCCGGCAGCGCACCCCAGACTCCATCGCCTTGCGGATACCTTCCTCGATCAAGCGGGCGGTCGCTCCCGGCGCGCGTCCGCGAAGGTTGGCGTCCTCCCGGATGATGATGGTGTCGAAGTGCGGTGCCGCTACCTCCCCCAACTCGCGCATGTCCTCGTCGCGACGGTCGCCGGCTGTGGCGATGATGCCGATTCGCCGTTGTCGCTCGATGGTCTCGCCGGTCGGCTCCGTGAGCTTCTCGATGAAGTCGCCCAGCAGGCGCATTCCCGGAGCGTTGTGGCAGTAGTCGACGAGTACGGTGACGCCGTCGACCTCAGCCATGTTCAGCCGGCCCGGCGCGAGGTAGTACGACGTCGTGAACGTGCGCAGACCTTGCCGGATGTCGTGCAGCGGTGCTCCCGCGGCGAACGCAGCTGCGGCCGCGGCCATGGCGTTCTGGACGTTCATGACCGCCTTGCCGCCGAAGGTGGCCGGCAGTAGATGGGTCCACGCAAGCTGCATGGCACGTCGTCCGTGCCTGATGACGATCATGTCGCCAAGGTCACTGTGCTCGAGGACGACGGCGCGGCCACCTCGCCGGCAGTGTGCGTCGACCTTCTCCCCCACCGGGGTGTCAGGTGTGCTCATCGAGAACCAGATCACCTCACCAGAGCAGTGCCGCGACATCTTCGCGACGAGTGGGTCATCCGCGTTGAGCACACCGAACCCGTTACGAGGCACCGCCTCGATCACGACCCGCTTGACCGCTGCTAGCTGCTCGACGGTGTCGACGCCACCAAGGCCGAGATGGTCGGCAGCGACGTTGAGCACCACGCCGACGTCGTTGCGCTCGTAACCGAGGCCCTCCCGCAGCAGCCCCCCGCGCGCGACCTCGAAAACGGCGAAGTCGACTCGCGGATTCTGCAGCACCATCCGCGCGCTCTTGGGTCCGCTCGCATCCGAGCGGATGACCAGCCGCTCGTCGATGACGATCCCGTCGGTCGAGGTCATCCCGACCTTTCGTCCGATGCCCTTGAAGATGTGGGCGACCATCCGCGACGTGGTCGTCTTGCCGTTGGTGCCGGTGATGGCGACGATCGGAATACGGCTCGGCGTACCGACCGGAAAGAGCAGGTCGATCACCGGCTTCGCGACGTACTGCGCCTCCCCGACGGTGGGGTGGGTGTGCATCCGGAAGCCGGGCGCTGCATTGACCTCGACGATGCCGCCGCCGACCTCACGGACCGGCTCGGTGATGTCCTGCGCGATGAAGTCGATGCCCGCGACGTCGAGGCCCACGACGCGGGCTGCCTCCTCGGCGATCTCGACGTTGTCCGGGTGCGCCTCCATCGTCCGATCGATGGAGATACCGCCGGTCGACATGTTCGCGGTCAGCGCCAGCTTGACCACCTCGCCACGGCCGGGCACATCGGCCAGCGCACGACCCTGCGTCCTGAGGATCTCCACTGCCGCATCATCGATGGTGATCCGGGTGAGTACCTTTTCGTGGCCGACGCCACGGCGTGGATCCGCATTGGTCTCGGCGACCAGCTGCTCCACCGTCTTGCGGCCGTCTCCCACGACATGGGCCGGCACCCGCTCGGCAACCGCCACCATGCGACCGCCCACGACGAGGAAGCGGTAGTCGTTGCCGACGAGGAAGCTCTCGACGAGTATCCAGCCACGTCGCGACTCCTCGTGCGCCACGTCGACGGCCCGGCGCAGCGCATCGTCGTCGTTGATGTCGAGCCCCACGCCTCGGCCGTGATTGCCGTCGAGCGGCTTGACCACGACCGGGTAACCCAACCGATGGGCCTCGACGAGGGCGCTGTCATAGCCGCGGACTGCGACCGAACGCGGCACGGGCAGACCCGCCGCGCCGAGCAGCTGGATGGTCATCTCCTTGTCCGAGGCGATGTCGACCGCGAGGCTCGATGTTTGGGAGGTCATGGTTGCCCGGATGCGCCGCTGGTGGACACCCTGCCCGAGCTGTACGAGCGACCCGCTGTTGAGTCTCATCCACGGAATGTCGCGGGCAACCGCTTCATCGACGAGCGACTGGGTGGATGGTCCGAACGCCTTGCGCTGAGCGAGCAGTACCAGCGTCTCGAGCTCGCTGTCGAAGTTGAACGTCGGGTCCGCCTGCACGAGGTGGTTGACCAGCCGTACGGCGAGTTTGCCGGCAGCTACTCCGACCGTCTCGTCGGAGTAGGCGTAGATGACGTGGTAAACGCCCGGCTCGCCGGTGCCGCGCGTCTTGCCCCGGCCGACTTCCGCTCCGGTCGCACGCTGGAGCTGGATGGCGACGTGCTCGGCGACATGACCAAGCCAGGTGCCCTCACGGAGCCGCTCGAGGAAGCCCCCCTTCTTGTTGCGAGAGCAGGAGTGCTCTGCCACTGCGGGAACCACCTCGAGCAACCTGTCGACGAACCCAGGCAGCTCCGACGACGGCCACTCCTCGAGGCTGCCGAGGTCGACCACGAGGTGCACGGCCGGCGAGTAGGACCAGATGTTGGGGCCCCGGTAAACCTTGCAGGACCGCATCGTCAGGTCTGGCGCTGCCGGGGGCCGGGTCCCGGTCATCGGCGTCCCTTCGGATCGAGACGTCGACCGACGGCGCCTTCGATGGCGAGCAGCCTGGCAATCCGTCGCTTCCCGGACGGAGGGGGCCCGACGTCGACCTCGGGCGCGGGAGTGACGCCGCGCAGATCGTCCTTGCGCCCTCGCGCCGTCGCTCGTAAGCAGCGAAGGTTCAAGTCATAGCGTGCCCCGTCGGGAAGCGAGTGGACGACGACGCCGGACACGAGCAGCGGCCGCGATCCCCGAGCCGTGTCGACGTTGGATGTGACGGCGGAGCCGTCGAAGACGGTGACCGCACCCCGCCCCACGACTTCGAGCCACCGCCCTTCGGTCACGACGGCGGCGGTGTCCTCGTCGAGACCGATGCCGAGCAGATGCGGTGAGTGCGCAACAAGCGTCATCAGTCGGCCGTAGCGGTTGCGCTGATCAAAGTGCTGGTCGATCACCACGCCCCGGATCAGTCCGAGGCCCGCCGACATCTGCACCATCCGAAGTTTGGGGGTCGCTCCCTCGGCGCCGAACGCCACCATGTGGTCGCTCTGCGCGCTGGCACCGGCCGAGGTGCCGCCGATGACCGCTCCTCGTGCGTGAGCGTCGAGCAGCGCGCGTCCAAAGGGGGTGCCCGCCACCACACCGGTGAGCGTGCTCTGGTTACCCCCGGTCATGAACACACCGGTCACCCCATCGAGCTGGGCGACGACAGCGGGGTCAGCAGCTTCCTCTCGGGTGGTCGGCCGCGGGCTCCGCAGGTCACTCACACCGAGCCGGGTGAAGGCGTCCCGGTAGATCTCAATCGCCTGCTCCCCGAAGGCCGATGCCGTCGCGACCAGGGCCACTTTCGCATCAGCGCCACCGGCGAGCCGAACGAAGCGGGCGAGAATCACCCGGGCACCGAGCTTGTCCTCGGCACCGCCGATCATCATGAGGGGCCCAGGCTGCACCGATCGACCCTACCGGCACGGGCCCGGTAGGCCGGCCCTGACACACTCCCTGACACACCGAAGGCCCGGCACCCTTGACGGGCCGGGCCTTCGACGTACGCGGACTAGATCGGGCGGACGTTCTCCGCCTGCGGACCCTTCGGACCCTGGGTGATGTCGAACTCAACCCGCTGGTTCTCGTCGAGGCTCTTGTAGCCGTCCGCCTGGATGGCTGAGAAGTGGCAGAACACGTCAGCCCCGCCGTCATCCTGTGCGATGAAGCCGAAGCCCTTTTCTGCGTTGAACCACTTCACACTGCCTTGCGCCATGCTGATCTCCCTACCGGAAACGACAGGACCCGCAGGCGCGGGTCCCGGGCTACCCCTCGGTCGTGCCAAATCCCCTGGGGGAAATGAACAACGCCCGCGAATCACACTCCGCGGGCGTTCGAGAACGAGCGAGGAAATGCTTAGCAGCCGCAGCAAACGCTAGCACCTCCGTGCTCCGGAGGCTAGGAGGAGAAGCCGGCAATCGCGACAACTGCCCGGTCGATCGCCCGGCGGGCCTCCGTGCCGTTGCCCGCTCCAACGAGCATGAACGAGAACCACACCTTCCGGTTCGAGCGCGTGACCGTGTAACCCGACAGCGTCCGTACGCCCTTGAGGGTGCCGCTCTTGGCCGACACCCGACCTGAGGCGGGCGTTCCGCAGAAGCGGTCCTTCAACGTGCCGTCACGGCAGCCGACAGCAAGCGACTGCTTGAAGGCGAGGCCCGCAGTCGTCGACTGTGCTCGGCGGAGCCAGGTCACCGCACCCGCCGGGCTCTGCCGGTCCAAGGAGGATAGGCCCGAGCCGTCCACGTAGCCACGGAGATCCACACCGAGGGTCGTACCCAGCCTCCGCACTGCGTTCGCTCCCTCGGCAGTCGAACCCAGGCCGACCTCCGCTCCCAACTCCTTGAGCAGCATCTCGGCGTAGAAGTTGTCGCTGTTCTTCAGCGACTTCATCACCAGCCAGGCGACCTGCGGAGAGACGTGCTGCGCAAGAAGCGCACCCTCGTTGAGCGGCGCCGACGGCTGACCCACTGCATCAGGCCCGACCACAGCCACGCCGGCCGCTGCCAGTGCCGACCGGAACTTCGCGAGGTTGGCGGGCACCGGGTCGGCCAGGTAGGCGGCGTCCTTGCGCCAGGTGTTGCGGTCTACGACAAAGGCGGATAGCGGGCCCAGCTCCTCCGGCACGTCGTCGGGCTCCCAGCCGGGGACCCGCCGGTCGCGGTCGTAACGCGTGTCATCCGCCCACAGCGCACCGGTGACCCACCTCACTCCACCCGCTGCGACGCGTTGGGCCATCGTGGTGAGGTCTGCGCTCTTGAGGGTCGGGTCGCCCCCCGCACGCAGCACGAGGTCGCCCTCGATGACACCGTCGGCGATCGTGCCGGTGTGCCGGACCTCAGTCCGCAGCCGCCGGTTGGGGTCAGCGGAGAGGAGCGCCGCGAGTCCGCCGTACATCTTCTCGTTCGATGCCGGCGGCAGGGCGGCGTGCGGGTTCGCCGCGGCCACCGTGCCGAGTCCGTCGACAAGGACATAGCTGGCGACGGTCTGCGCGGTCGATCCGCGCAGCGCCGCACGGATGCGGGCGTCGAGGTCGGCCTGCGGGGACGTTGCCTGCGCCGAGGCGGGCACGACACCGAGCAGCCCGACAACCGCGCCGAGCAGGACCAAAAATGAGCTGCTACGACCGATGGCGCGGGGCATGCCGGACATCATGCAACGCGCGACTGGCGGATGAACGGATACCTGACAAATTCGGCAGGAATGAACCGACCGCCGGCCGAAGACCCTCGCATGACCTCTCACCGTACGACGCTGCGCACGCTGACCCTTGGCGCGCTCCTCGCTGGGCCCCTCCTCGCCGCAGCGCCTGCCCCGGCAGCGGTGCCACTGCACAGCGACTGCCTCGTCACCGTCGCGGGCATCGACCTGCAGACTGCGACGGCGCTCGATCTGCAGGCAGCACTCGGCGCGGGCCGGCTGACCAGCCGGATGCTGGTCGAGGCCTACCTGGCCAGGATCGCGGCGTTCGACCGGGCACCGGGTGTGACGACCAACTCGATCCGTGCGCTGGCCCCCACAGCACTGGCTCAGGCGGACCGGCTCGACGCGGAGCGCCGTACCAAGGGCCCGCGCGGACCGCTGCACGGGCTACCCGTGCTCTTGAAGGACAACGTCGGCACCACCGACGTGCCGACCACCGCCGGCTCGATCGCGCTGGAGGGCAGCATCCCGCTCCGCGAGGCATTCATCACCGAGCGCCTTCGGGCGGCGGGCGCGATCATCCTGGGGAAGACCAACCTGTCGGAGTTCGCCAACTGGGTGCAGCTAGGCATGCCTAATGGCTACTCCAGCCTCGGCGGGCAGGTGCTCAATGCCTACGACGGAGGAGACCCGAGCGGGTCAAGCTCCGGCTCAGGGGTGGCGGGCAGCATGGCCTTCTCCGCCCTGGCGGTCGGCACCGAGACCTCAGGCAGCATCCTCAGCCCGAGCAACGACAACAGTCTGGTCGGCATCAAGCCGACGGTGGGCCTGCTCAGCAGGGCCGGCATCATCCCCCTGTCGCCGAGCTACGACACGGCCGGACCCATGGTGCGCAGCGTCACGGACGCCGCGCTGCTGCTCGGAGCAATGGCCGGCGCAGACCCGCGCGACCCGAAGACTGCGGACAGCGAAGGGAAGGTACCGGCCGGCAACGACTACCGACCCTTCCTCGTGCGGACCGCGCTGGAGGGCGTTCGGCTGGGCTACTCCGAGAATGATGCCGGGAACCCGATCTTCGACCAGGCGCTGGCCGACCTCGCGGACCAGGGTGCCGAGCTCGTCGCCATCGATTCTCTCGATGCGACGAAGTTCGCCGGTCTGGCTGAGATCGCCGCGATCCCCAACGAGTTCAAGTACTCGCTCAACCGATATCTGGCAGAGGAAACAGTCCCCACCCTTCGGGTGAAGACCCTGAAGGAGATCATCGAGTTCAACCGGGCGCATCCGGACAAGGTCAAGTACGGGCAGAACCTGCTCGAGGCCTCGGAAGCCACGCCGGGGCTCGAGGCGCTGGGCACCGCCCAGAGCACGCCGACAATCCTGGCCGCCCAGGCAGCCATCGAGGCGGCACTGGTCGAGGGCGATCTCGACTCGATCATCGCTCTCGGCCCGTTCAACGCCAACATCGGTGCTGCCGCCGGCTACCCCACGGTCATCGTGCCTGCGGGGTATGACGGCGAGGGCACGGTGCCGCAGGGCATCAGCTTTCTCGGCACAGCGTGGAGCGAGCCCCAGTTGATCTCCTACGCCTACGCCTACGAGCAGGCCTCGAAGCGGCGGATCCCGCCGACGGCCGCCAACGCCGACGTACGGCCGACCTCGTGCACCTCACCGCGCACAGCAGCCCCTGCCGCGGCGGCGCGCCCGGCGCCCGCGAAGCCGCGGCCACTGCCCGCGACCGGCGTGTCGGCCTTCGTTTCCATCGTCGCCGCAGCGCTCTTCGGCGCGGGGATGCTGACCCGTACTCGTCGAAGAGTGAACGGCTAGGGTCGCCTCGTGCCGGTGCTCGTGAATGCTGCCCTGCCAGCCGGCACCCTGCGCCGCCTCAGTCAGCCTCGCATCGACATCGGGGCCGACCTGCTGGCCCGCCCGTGGCAACTCGCAGACGCGGCTTTCCTACGGCGGACGTTCCAGGACCCGGACATTCAGCAGTGGCACGTACGGCGACTGGACAGCGACGACGAAGCGCAAGAATGGCTCGACGAGTGGCCGCGACGCTGGGAGCAGGAATCAGATGCGTCCTGGGCAATTGCCAGAACAGACACCGATGAGGCCGTAGGTCAGGTCGGGTTTCGTGCGATCCGTTTCGGCGAAGCGCGAGCGCAGATTTCGTACTGGGTCGCCCGAGACGCTCGCGGCCAAGGTGCCGCCACCCGCGCGGCGGCTGCGGTCACTGAATGGGGGATGAACATCGTCGGGCTGCAGCGTGTGGGCTTGGCGCACGCGGTGTCGAATGTCGCATCATGTCGAGTGGCTGAGGGCGCTGGGTTTGCGTACGAGGGGACGCTGCGGAGATACGGGCTCCACGCCGATGGCTGGCACGACATGCACATGCATGCCCGGATCGCGGACTAGTAGCAGGTCACGCGGTGTCAGCTCCGGCCTTTCTGAGCAGGTCACGAAGCGGCTCGAAGATCTTCGGCGCGGCGCCGTAGGCCATCTCCGGCGAGGGGGGCCCACCACGCAGGTCGCCGACGAGAGCACCGGCCTCTGCTGCGATCAGCGCTCCGGCGGCGTAGTCCCAGACCTGTTGACCGCTCTCGACGAGCGCGTCGACCCGCCCGCACGCGAGGCTGCACCAGTCGATTGCGGCCGACCCGCTGCGGCGAATGTCGCGGATCTGCTCGATGACAGCGGCGATCACCTCGGCATGCTGTCGGCGCCGACCGGCGTCGTAGGAGAAGCCGGTCGCGAGAAGTGTCTGGGCGAGATCGGTGGCAGAGCTGGAGACGATCGGGACGCCGTTGCGCGTCGCTCCGGCACCCCTTGACGCCGCGAAGAGCTCGTCGCGTTGGGGGTCGAACACCACTCCGACGAGGCTGCCTTCGTCGTCCTCCACGGCAATGGACACCGAGAAGGCGGCGGCGCGGTAGAGGTAGTTGGTCGTGCCATCGATCGGGTCGATGACCCACCTCAGACCGCTCGTCCCGGCGCGTGACGCGCCTTCCTCGCCAAGGACGCCGTCGTCTGGACGCCGGCGAAGCAACAGGCCGACGACGAGCTGCTCAGCAGCCTGGTCGACCTCCGTGACCATGTCGGTCGGGCTCGACTTCGCCAGGGCAGTGCGCGGTCCGGCCAGCCGATCGAGGAGCAGCGTGCCGGCAGAGCGGGCAATCGTGCCCGCGATGTCGAGCAGCTCGCGGTGCAGGGCAGGAACGGTCAGTGTCGGGGGGCTCATGGGACCGATTGTGCAGGAGCCGTGCGTAGGCGGGTCGAAATCTCTTGCCGAGTCCATCCAGGAGAGGTCTGCCGATGTCGTTCTGCCGCGTCGCCGGGTGCACTGCGCTCGCCCTCGTTGTCGCCGGAGCCCCTGCCGCCCTCGCGCGGCCGGGTGCCGTCGAACGCCAGGTGCTGAACGGCACTGTGCCCGCATGGGCGACGACCGCCGCCCGCCTAGGGACGCTGTCGGACGCAACGATCGTCGACATCCAGGTCGTGCTTCCGTGGCGCGACACCCGGGCCGCGGCCGTGCTGGCCGACACCGTGAGCGACCCGGCGAGCCCGTCGTACGGCAAGCACCTCAGCGTTGCGGACTTCCGGAGCCGCTTTGCACCGACGGTCGCGGATGCGCGCGCCGTGCAGGTCTGGCTCACCAAATCCGGCCTGGAACTCGGCGCACTGCCCGCCAACCGGCTCTACGTCCCAGCCCGCGGCACGGCCGCCGAGCTCGGACGGGCCTTCGGTACGACGCTCGGCCGCTACCAGGTCCGCGGCACGACGTTGCGCGCGCCGGACCGCATCCCGACCATGCCCGCTGAGCTCGCCCGGCGGGTGCTCGGTGTGCGCGGGCTTGCCGACGAACCGGTGGTCATCGGCGGAGAAGAGACCCGCGACCCGTTCCCGGTCCCGCTGCCCGACCAGCCTGCGACACCCGCTGATAGCGCACCACCCGCAGCGGTCGTCTACGGGGCGCCCTGCTCGGAGTTCCACGGCGCGCGCACCGAGACGACCCTGCCGAGGATCCTCGGCCGCCGTCAGCCGGCCGTCACCTGTGAGACGACGATCGCCCAGCAGCGAGCGGCGTACGGCGTCGACACCGCGATCGCGCAGCGCATCGACGGGGCGGGTCAGACCGTCGTTATCGTCGGCTCGCACGCGATCCAGACCCTCCCAGGCGATGTCCGTGAGTGGTCGAAGCGCCGCGGGCTCCCGCTGATGAAGCCGGGACAGCTCACTCAACTTTCCTACCCCACCGCCTATCAGACACCCAACGTGGAGCCGATCCTGCGTCCCGCGGTGTGGTCGCTGCAGGCGCACATGCTGGTCGAGAACATCCACGCGATGGCGCCCGGTGCCGACGTCATCTATCTCGGTACGACGTCGAGCCTCGACCTGGCAAACGGCACCACATTGGCCGTCGACGGCAAGCTCGGTGACATCGTCATGAACGGCTGGTACAGCGCCGGTGAGAACACCAACCCAGCCTCGATCGGCCAGATCTCGCAGACCGCGCAGCAGGCGGCGGCGACCGGCATCTCGCTGCTGTTCGCCTCCGGCTCGATAGGTGACAACTCCGCGTTCGGCGGCTCGCCCGGCCCGGAGTACCCCGCCAACGACCCGATGGTGACCGCGGTCGGCGGGACCAGCCTCATCCATGGCCAGGGCGGCCGGCTGCTGCGCGAGGTCGGCTGGGCCAAGACGGTCACCAACCTCGAGGACGGCGAGTGGGTCGAGGACGTCGAGTCGACCTTCCGCGGCAGCGGGGGTGGCATCAGCGTGGTGCACGCGCAGCCGGCGTACCAGAAGGGCGTGGTCCCCACCGCCCGGGCCGAGCGGGACGATGGCAGTCTTGGCCGGGCGGTGCCCGACGTCGCCGTCAACGGCGACGCGGAGACCGGGCTCACCATCGGCCTGACCCAGACCTTCCCGGACGGCTCGAAGAGGTACGCCGAGCGCCGGCACGCGTCCGGCGAGTCGGCGACCGCGATCTTCGCCGCGCTGGTCGCGCTGGCGAACCAGCGCGTCGGGCGCAACCTCGGCTTCTTGAACCCGGCGCTCTACGCGCTGCGGACAAAGAGCCCGGCCGCCTTCCGCGACGTTGTCGGCAGCGGGCTCGTCACCGCTGGAGTGCGCACCGACTTCGTCGACGGTGCGGCTGCGGCGTCCGGCGTGAAGAAGGTGCTCAAGACCTTCGAGGTCTACGACAGCAACGTCCCGGTCAAGGGATACGACACCTCTAGCGGCCTAGGGTCGCCGTCGCGCACGTGGCTCGCCCTGCTCCGATGATGATCAGCTCGCGGGCGGGCTGTCGACCAGGGTGAGACGCCCGAGGTAGACGGAGCGGCCACGCTTCGCGGCGTGGCGGCTCAGGGTGAGGGTGATGGGAATCTCACTGCCATCCCGTCGCAGCGCAGGTAGTGCAAGAGGGACGCCGAGATGTCGATCGTCTCCAGTGACCACGCTGTGCGTGAAGCCTGCGACGTGCGCCTCCCTTAGCCGTTCGGGGATCACGGCTAAGAGCCGCTGTCCGACCAGCATGCCCGACCAGCCGAGCAGGACCTGCGCGCCATCGCTGGCCACGACGATCCGGTTGTGGTCGTCCGCTACGAGCCAGCACTCGTCGTCAGGCGGCGACTGCGCGTGGTCCCACTCAGCAAGCTCGATCTCGACTGGTGAGTCCATGCGGTCGATGAACTGCCACGGTGTGGGGACAGCCCCCGCCGACTGGGCCACGATCTCATCGCAGAACCAGTTCCGCAGCGCAACGACCTCAGGCAACGGCGGCAGGGAGAGCATCTCGCCGGCAATGGCAAGCTGCCGTGCATGGTCGAGCGTGCCTTGGAGCACCGCGAAGTCACCAGCTGTCAGGTCACCGAGTCTCAGCTCGACGTCGAGCCGGTCGGCGTCCGGCGCTCGTGCCGCTGCCTCGACCACAAAGTGGCGTAAGAGGTCGAGCGCTGCGACCGACCGCGCGATGTCGTCGGCGCTGTAAGGCTGAGCCCCGCCGCCGAAGCCGCGCAGTAAGTAGTCCCGTAGAAGATCCCCCCACTGCTGGCTCGACGCCCGGAACAGGACGAGCGGCAATTGGCGCAAGTCAATCGGTTCTGGGCGAGCAGCTGCGGCGGGGGTCACGGCGCGCATGCTACGACGGCCTCAGGGCTAAGTGTGGATGGCCGCAAGGGCTCTCAAGTCGGCCAGGTCGAGGGTTTCGTCCACCAGCAGGGCTTCAGCGATCGCCTCCAGAAAAGCGCGATGCGTCGTCAGCAAGGCACGGGCTAACTCCAGCGCCTCGGAGCACATCGTGTCGACCTCGGCATGCACCGTGTCGGCGAGGGTGCCCGCAGCCAGCAGGTCCGGGGTGAGCCGGGTGACTCCCAGCGTGCTCATGCCGTACTCGGTCACCATCTGCCAAGCCAGGCTGGTCGCCGACGCGAAGTCGCCGGCCGCCCCCTGGGTGAAGTCGCCGTCGAGCACCAGCTCCTCGGCGGCCCGCCCGCCCATGGAGACGACGAGCCGGGCGCTCGCCTCGCGGCGGGTGAGCAGCGCGTTGTCATTGCCGCTCATCCAGGTAACCCCACCGGCCGGACCGCGCGGCACGATCGTCACGATGACCGGGTTGTCGGCGTCCGGCAGCAGCATCGCGGCCAGCGCATGACCGGCCTCGTGCCAGGCAGTGATGCGCCGGTCCCGATCGGTCATCGTCGCGCTGCGCCGCTCCCGGCCCAGCACTCGGGTGGCCAGCGCATCATCGAGATGAGCAGCCCGGATCTGGGCGGCGCCCTCTCGGGCAGCCGTGAGTGCCGCGGCATTGACCAACTGGGCGAGGTCGGCCCCAGTCATACCGGGGGTACGACGCCCGAGCGCGACCAGGTCGACATCAGCGTGCAGCTGCCGGCTTCGGCCGTAGAGCTCGAGGATCTTCGTCCGGCCCTTGCGGTCCGGCGCACCGACGTGGATCTTGCGGTCGAATCGGCCGGGTCTGGTGAGCGCCGGGTCGAGCACGTCGTCCCGGTTGGTTGCGGCCAGGACAATCACGCCGGACGCGGTGAAGCCGTCCATCTCGACGAGCAGCTGGTTGAGGGTGTGCTCGCGCTCGTCGGTGCTACCACTCCCAGATGTGCCGGACCTCGCCTTGCCGACGGCGTCGATCTCGTCGATGAAAAGGATGGCCCGGCCGTGCTTGCGCGCCCGGTCGAAGATCGTCCTCACTCTGGACGCCCCCACCCCGACGAAGGTCTCGACGAAGTCGGAACCGGAGATGGAGAAGAAAGGCACTCCGGCTTCTCCCGCAACGGCCCGGGCCAGCAGCGTCTTGCCGGTGCCTGGCGGGCCGACGAGAAGGACCCCGCGCGGCACCTTGGCCCCAGCGGCGGCGTACCTGTCCGGGTCGTGCAAGACCTCGACGAGTTCGACGAGCTCCAACACGGCTTCCTCAGCACCGGCGACGTCGACGAAGCGGGTCGAGGGCACCTCGGCCACTTCACCACGCCCTCGGGCGAAGGACCCGACCCGAAGCCGACCGCGCAAAGTCGGGAGCAACAGCAGCACGAGCACGCCGAGCACGACGACGCTCAGCACGATCTGCGCGACGACCGAGCCGCCTCCGGAGCGATCAGCGTCAAGGCGCACGTCGCGGGAGAGCAGCCGGTTGCTGAGGTCGGCAGCGAAATCCGCGGGGTAGACCGCCTCGCGTCGGGTGCCGTCCTGGAAGGTCAGGCGGACCACCTGGCTGCCTTCGTCGAGAGTCGCCGAGCGCACCCGGCCGTCCTCGATTGCCGTTACTGCCTCGCTCAGCGGCACCTGGCGAACGTCGCCCCCGCGCGCGAGCAGGAGCCCGCCAACAGCCGCCCCGAGGAGGACGACGGTCGTCGCTGCGAGCAGCACACGATGCCGACGGATAAACGGATGCACGGGCGAAGTCTTACCGACGGGTGACCTGCATACACCCGGAACGCCCTAAATCACTGTGCTGATGGCTCCGTTTCGAGGTCGAGAGAGACGGAGTTGATGCAGTAGCGCAGGCCGGTCGGTCCCGGTCCGTCGGGGAACACGTGGCCCAAGTGGCCGCCACAGGCCCTACAAGTGACCTCGACTCGTTTCATCCCGAACGTGGAGTCCTCATGCTCCTCGACGGCGGAGTCCTCCAGCGGCGCCGTGAAGCTCGGCCATCCGCAGCCGGAGTCGTACTTCTGCTCGGACCGAAAGAGCGCCGCTCCACAACCGGCACACCGGAAGACGCCGTCGTCGTGGTTGTAGGTGTAGGTGCCGGTGTTGGGCGCTTCGGTGCCCTTCTGGCGCAGCACGCGGTACTGCTCGGGAGTCAGCTCGGCCCGCCACTGCTCGTCACTCTTGTGCACCATGTCGGTCATCGTCTGGCCTTTCCGTCGGGATGAGCACCATTAGGCTGCACTAGCCGGTCTGTCGTTCTTCGCTGGAGGTGGCTGGGTGGACTTCCGAGACACCCCGGAAGAGGCGGGATTTCGGGCGGAGCTGCGCTCGTGGCTTGCCGCGAACCTGCCCGCGGGATGGGCGGCGCGCCCGCCCGAGTCCGGCCGCGGAGACGAAACGCTGTCTCGGGACTGGAGCCGCAGGCTTCACGACGCGGGTTACGCCGGCCTCACCTGGCCCAAGGAGTACGGCGGTGGGGGCGCGCCGTACAGCCACCAGGCGATCTTCCTCGAAGAGACCGCCCGTGCTGACGCCCCTTCGCACATCGGCGTGATCGGCCTCGGCATGGCGGGACCGACGATCATCGTGCACGGCACGGAGGCCCAGAAAGCTGCCCATCTGCAGAACATACTTTCCGGCGAGACGGTCTTCTGCCAGGGGTTCTCCGAACCCGGCGCCGGCTCCGACCTGGCAGCCGTGCGCACCCGGGCCGAGCTCGACAGCGACCACTTCGTCGTCAACGGTCAGAAGGTGTGGAGCTCGTTCGCTCACATCGCCGACTGGTGCATCCTCGTCACCCGCTCCGAGGCCGGGTCGGAGAAGCACCGCGGTCTGACCTACCTACTCGTCGACATGCACTCCCCTGGCGTCGAGGTCCGGCCGCTGCGCCAGATCACCGGGGACCCCGAGTTCAACGAGATCTTCTTCACGGACGTGCGCGTCCCCGTCGAGAACGCTCTCGGCGCGATCGGCGAGGGGTGGTCGGTGGCCATGACCACTCTGCTGCACGAGCGCGGCACGCTCGGCTTCGCCTTCGCGGCGCGGCTCGAGGTGTTCTTCGCCCGGCTGGTGGAGCTGGCCCGGCTGCGGCGCGACGACGGCAGCCGACCGGCCGACGACCCGGTGCTGCGTGACCGCATCGCCCAGCACTGGATCGAGCTGCAAGCACTCCGTTACACGAACTACCGCTCCCTCAGCAGCTTGATGAAGACCGGCGTCCCGGGACCCGAAGGCTCGGCCGTCAAGCTGTACTGGTCGGAGGCCAACCAGCGGCTCACCTCGCTCGCCCTCGAGTTGCTCGGACCGGCGGCCCAGGTCGACGGTGCCGACGGGTTGTGGAACGGGTTCTGGCAGTACCAGCAGCTCCGCAGCCGGGGCAACACCATCGAGGCCGGCACGTCGGAAATCCTCCGCAACATCATCGCCGAGCGCGTCGTCGGCCTACCCAAGTCACGCTGAGAGGACGCCGGACGTGGACTTCGCTTTCTCCGAGGAACAACAGATGCTGCGCGCGGCAGCGCGCGACTTCCTCGAGCGGCGTCTGCCCCTCGAGCACGTCATCGCTCTCGCCGACAGCGAGTCGGCCTGGGACCCTTCGTCGTGGCAGCAGGTTCACGCCCTGGGCTGGCTCGGACTCTCAGTGCCGGAGGACCAGGGCGGGGCCGGCATGTCCTTCATCGAGGAGGCGGTGGTCCTGGAGGAGACCGGGCGCGGTCTCTATCCAGGTCCATACTTCTCGACTGTCGCCCTTGCCCAGCCTCTTTTGGCCGCTGCCGGTGGTGAGCAGCTGGACCGGCTGCTCCTCGGCGCCCGCACAACGACCGTCGCGACGAACCCCGACGTCACCGCTGCCGGCGACGTGCTCTGGGGCACGTCACGCCACGTTCCTGACCTCGGCGTCGTCGACGATGTGCTGGTCGTCGCTGACGGCGCGGAAGGGCGTGGGGTGTGGCTGGTCGACCTGCACGAGCACCCGGACGTCGTACGCCGCACGTCGACGATGGACACGACGCGTCGCCTCGGCGACCTCGTCCTCGACGCGACGCCGGCCACCTTGCTGCTCGAGCCCGCAGCGGCCAGTGTCCCCCTCGCCACCGCCCGGCTCCGCGGGCTGGCGGGACTGGCCTGCGAGGCGGTCGGGGTCGCGGAGCGATGCCTCGACATCAGCGCCGGCTACGTGAAGGAACGGCAGCAGTTCGGTCGTCCGATCGGCAGCTATCAGGGTGTCTCACACCGCATCGCCAACATCTATGTCGCCCTTGAGATGGCCCGGTCCCTCGCCTACTGGGCGGCGTGGTGCGTCAGTGTCGGCGATGAGCAGGCCGCATCGGCGTGCGCTGCCGCGAAGTCTGCTGCAAGCGAGGCAGCAGTCTTCGCCGCCGAGAACGCCATTCAGGCGATGGGCGGCATCGGCTTCACCTGGGACCACCCGCTGCACCGCTTCTACAAGCGCGCGCAGTGGATCACGGCGTACGACGGCCATCCGCGCGAACACCGCGCAGCACTCGCCGCTTCCTTGCTCGACGCCTGACCTGGGTATGCGAGGCGACATGGTCCAGGTGGTGGCACATCGAGGTGCCTCGCACGACGTCGCCGAGCACACACTCGCGGCGTACGAGCGAGCGATCGACGAAGGGGCGGACGCCCTCGAGTGCGACGTACGGCTGACCCGCGACGGCATCTTGGTCTGCGTGCATGACCGCCGCGTGGATCGCACCAGCAATGGCCGCGGGGTGGTCTCGACGCTAGAACTCGCTGACCTGGCTGAGCTCGACTTCGGCGCGTGGCGACGGCCAGGCGGGGATGTTCTGCTGACCGCTGGCTGGGAGGAACCTGACCGGGACCGTTCAGGCGTGCTCACCCTGGAACGGCTGATCAGCCTCGCGGCCGAGGCCCCCCGTCCCATCGAGCTCCATGTGGAGACGAAACACCCCACCCGCTACGCCGGACGGGTCGAGCGCAAGCTGGCTGAGCTCGTCGCCAGCTTCGGTCCGGCGGGGCCTCGGGTGACCGTCATGAGCTTCGCCCCGGTGGGCCTACGCCGGATGCACGCCTACGCTCCGGGGGTGCCGACCGTGCTGCTGCTCGAGCGAGTCCCGCGGTGGCTCCGCGACGGGAGCCTGCCGCCACGCGTGTCGATCGCCGGGCCGTCGCTCGAGGTCCTGCGCCGTGATCCGTCCTATGTCGACCGCGCGCACCAGCAGGGGAACCGGGTCCATGTGTGGACCGTGGACGATCCCGGCGACGTCGACTTCGTGATCGGCCTCGGGGTCGACGCTGTGATCACCAACCGCCCCCAGGCGGTCCTCACCGCACTCGGAAGGACTTCATGACGACGCTGCTGCTGCTGGTCGGAACGACCAAGGGACTCTTCCTCTTCACCGGCGACGACCGGAGCTCCCTCACCCGAAGTGGTCCGCACTTCCCGGGCCGAGAGGTCTACTCAGCGATCTATGACGACCGGGGCGGGCGTGGCCGGCTGCTCGCGGCCGCGACGAGCATGCACTTCGGCGCTTCACTCATGTCCTCGGACGACCTCGGCACCACGTGGCACGAGCCAGACGTGCCAATCATCGCGTTCCCGAGCGAGAGCGGCGCGGCGCTCGCGAACATCTGGCAGCTTGCTCTGGGTCAGCGCGAGGACGATGTCGTCTGGGCCGGAGTCGAACCGGCCGCTCTCTTCCGCTCAGCCGACGGGGGCGCTTCGTTCGAGCTCGTGCAGGGGCTGTGGGACCACCCGCACCGGCCGCAGTGGCAGCCCGGCGGCGGCGGGCTCTGCTTGCACACCGTGCTGCCACACCCGAGCGATCCGTCGCGCGTACTGATTGCGATCTCGGCGGCAGGGGTGTACGTCACCGAAGACGGCGGAGAGTCATGGCGGGCCTCCAACAGCGGCATCCGTGCGGACTTCCTGCCCGATCCACTGCCGGAGTTCGGCCAGTGCGTGCACAAGGTGGCCCGAGATGCCGGCGACGCCGACCGGCTCTACCTCCAGCACCATTGGGGCATCTACCGCAGTGACGACGGCGGCGCGGCGTGGTCGCCGATCGAGGACGGCGTGCCGTCAACCTTCGGCTTCCCGGTGGTGGCCCACCCGCACGACGCGGGCACGGCCTACGTCCTCCCGCTGCACTCGGACATGGTCCGCCTGACCCCGGATGGACAGATCCGGGTCTACCGGACCACAGACGCCGGGGAGCGCTGGGAGTCGATCTCCGACGGCCTGCCGCAGCGTGACGCGCATGCAACCGTGCTGCGCGACGCCTTCGCAGCCGATGCGCTCGCGCCCGTCGGACTGTGGTTCGGCACCCGCACTGGCCAGGTCTACGGCTCGGTCGATGAGGGATCGACGTGGCAGCTCGCGGCGGACCTGCTGCCGCCGGTGACCTGCGTCAAGACCGCGGTGCTGGCCTGAGCGTGCGCGTCACCGTGCATGTGCCCGGGGTGCTACGCGCACTCTCCGACGGAGAGCGCGTCCTGAGCTTCGAGCTGACCGACGGCGCCTCGGTGGGCGAGCTCCTCACTCAACTTGCCGAGCGAGCCCCTGGTCTCCATGCCCGCACCGTCGACGAGCAGGGCGCCGTACGACGGCACGTCAACGTCTTTGTCGAGGACGAGAGCATCCGCCGGTTGGACGGGCTTGACACTGTCCTGCGTGACGGTCAGGAGGTGCGGGTGATTCCCGCTGTCTCAGGGGGGTAATCTAGGGACGCGCCAGTTATCCGCGGAGGTCGCGTTGGAGATCGAACCAGTCCGACCTCGTCTGCGCGGGGTGCTCCATCAGTGGGCCTTTGCGGCTTTCGGCGGCGGCTGCCTCGCCTTGGTGATCACCGCGGACACGGGCCGCGCGCGGGTGGCGGCGCTTATCTACGCGCTCAGCGTGGTCGGCCTCTTCGGCACCAGCGCGCTCTACCACCGTCGCACCTGGTCCGACCGCGGGCGTCGCAACATGAAGCGACTCGACCACTCGATGATCTTCGTGCTGATCGCCGGCACCTACACGCCCTTCGCGATGCTGGTCCTCGAGGGGCGCGCCGCTGCCACCATCCTGATCATCGTCTGGGGCGGTGCCCTGCTCGGCATCGCCAGCAAGCTGATCTTCCTGGGCGCACCGAAGTGGGTCTCCGCACCGCCGTACCTCGCGCTTGGCTGGGTCGCTGTCGCCTTCCTGCCGCAGCTTGAGGACCGCGCCGGCCTCGCGACCGTCGTCCTGCTTGCAGTCGGTGGCGGGCTCTACAGCCTCGGCGCGATCGTCTACGCGACCGGACGACCCAACCCCTTCCCCAACGTTTTCGGCTACCACGAGGTCTTCCACGTGCTCACGATCGTGGCGGCGACCCTGCACTTCATCGCCGTCGGCGCCTTCGCCCTCAACGTCAGCTGACCCGCACTAGGCTGCTGGTCATGCGGGCTATCCAGATCACCGAGTTCGGCGGACCTGAGGTGCTGACCGTCACCGACCTGCCCGACCCCGTGCCGCTCGACGGGCAGATCGCGATCGACGTGAGCCGGTCCGGCATCAATTTCGCCGACACGCACCAAGCAGAGAACTCCTACCTCGCCCCCCAGGAGCTTCCCCTCGTCCCCGGTGCCGAGGTCGTCGGACGCACTCCGGACGGCCGGCGGGTCGTCGCGCTTCTCCAAGGCGGCGGGTACGCCGAGAAGGCCGTCGCCTGGCCGATGCTGGCCTTCGACGTCCCCGACGCGGTGGGCGATGCCGCGGCGCTCGCGCTGGTGCTGCAAGGGATGACGGCGTGGCACCTGTTGCGCACGTCGGCCCGGATGTCACCTGGTGAGTCCGTCGTCGTGGTCGCCGCTGCAGGCGGCGTGGGCAGCCTCGCTGTTCAGCTGGCGAAGGCCTGGGGAGCTGGTCGGGTCATCGCCACCGCGTCGAGCGAGGAGAAGCGGGCACTCGCTCTCGACCTCGGTGCGGATGCTGCGGTCGACCCGGACGGCCCCGACCTCAAGGCCGCACTCGAGGAGGCCAACGGCGGCAAGAAGGTGGACATCGTGCTCGAGATGACCGGCGGCCCCGTCTTCGACGCCTCGCTGGCCGCGCTCGCGCCGTTCGGTCGACTGGTGACCTACGGCATGGCCGGCCGGGTGCCGCCGAAGCCGGTCGACGCTCGGGCGCTCGTCGCCCGCAGCCGCGCCGTCATCGGTTTCTGGCTGGCGCACTGCATGACCAAGCCCTCGATGTTGAGCGGCCCCATGGCCGAGCTGCTCACCATGGTCGCCGACGGCCGGCTCAAGCCGATCCTCGGCGGGGAGTACACCCTGGCCGACGCGGGTCGGGCGCACGAGGACCTGCGGGCGCGCCGTACGACGGGCAAGCTCGTCCTCGACCCCTCTGCGTGACATGCGGGATGTGACCGGAGGTCCGCACGAACCTGCCATCTGCTCGGCCAAGGGTTGCCGGGTGCACGCTAGGCACCTTCTCATCTGGAACAACCCGAAGCTGCACACGGTGGACCGAGAGAAGACCTGGGCCGCCTGCGACGAGCACCGGGACACCCTTGGCTCCTTCCTGAATGTGCGGGGATTCCTGCAGCGGATTGAGGAGATGCCCAGCGAGTAGGAATCTCGCCTCCGGTGTCGAAACACTGACCCCATGAGACGACCACTGCTCCTGGCCGCCGCAGTCGCCCTGATCGGCGCGACCGCCCCGCTGGCCCGCACCCAGACCAACGCGCTGTCCGTCGTGGCCGTCGAGGTCTCCAGCCGCGCGGAGGCGGCGTACGTCGCTGCGAACTTCGACGAGACGCACCGCTACCTCCCCGGATTCGTGGAGATCGTCGTGCGCCCCGGCGATGAGGAGCGCCTCAAGGCGCTGGGCTATGACTTCGACATCGTCACCGCGGACCTCGTCAAGTCGGAGAACGCCAAGCGCGCGGCCGCGGGCCCCGCCCCGCTCATCGCGCTGCCCGGTCCGGACCGGTCCGACTACCGCAGGCTCGCGGACTTCAACACCGAGATGAAAGAGCTGGCAGCCAAGAACCCCGGCATCGTCAAGCTTCTCACCCTGCCGAACAAGACGCTCGAGGGCCGCACCGTCTACGGCCTTGAGATCGCCAGTGACGTCAAGGCCGTCGACGGCCGTCCGACCCTCTACATCGACGGCATCCACCATGCCCGTGAGTGGCCGGCGGGCGAGTACCCGATGATCTATGCCCATCACCTGGTCGAGAGCCTCAAGGCGCGGGACCCACAGATCACCCGGCTAGCCCGGACGCTGCGCTTCGTCATCGTGCCGGTCGTCAACGCCGATGGCTTCGACTTCGCCCGGTCGTCGCTGGTGGACGCACGAGGTGCCGGTGGCACTCCGCTGGCGATCGTCGGCGCCGAGGCCTACTGGCGCAAGAACCGCCGGTCGCACACGGGTGTCACCACCACCGTGCCTGGTGTGGTCCAGCGCAACCTCGACGCCTACGGCACCGACCCGAACCGCAACTACGGCTACAACTGGGGCGACAACAAGGCCGGGTCCTCCTCGGACAAGACTAACCAGACCTACCGCGGCCCCCAGCCGTTCTCCGAGCCCGAGACGCAGAACGTGCGCTCGCTGCTCCTCGGCCGCCACGCCACCGGCGTACTCAGCAACCACACCTACTCCCGGCTCGTCCTAAGGCCCTGGGGCGACACCGACGAGCCGTCACCGGACGAGGCGCTGCTCGAGAGCATCGGCGAGGGCATGGCCGAAGCAATGGGTGGTTACCGCAACATCCTCGGCATCGAGCTCTATGTCACGACCGGCACCCTCAACGACTGGGCGTACGGCACATCGGGTTCGCTGGCGTATGTCCTCGAGCACGGTGATGAGTTCCACCCGGTCTACGGCGACGGACCCGGCGAGGAGTTCCCCGGCGTACTCAGCGCCTTCACCCGGATGGCCGAAGCCGCCGCCAATCCGCGCAACCACGGCGTCGTCGCGGGCCGGGTCCTCGGCCGTGACGGCCGTCCGGTCCGCGCGAAGATCACCGCGGTCAAGCGCTTCGAGAACCCGCTGTGGCCGGGCAACCCCTCCGGCAAGAAGACCTTTCCCCACGTCATCGACACCGCGACGCAGGCTGCGGCCAACGGCAGCTTCGCCTGGCACGTCAACCCGAGCACCCGGCCGGCGATCCAGGCCGCCGGCGGTGTCGAGGCCTACACCGTGACGATCAGCGCGCCCGGTGCCCCGAGCGTCACCCGCCAGGTCGTCGTCCGCCGGGGGCAGCGGGTCGACCTCGGCACCATCCGGCTCGGCTAGCCGTTCCCGGGCAGACTGGCCCGGTGGACCCCATCTGGCAGCCGCTGTCGCCTGCCGTGCTCCGGCTCTGGCGGGCCGGCAGTCTCGCAACGACCGTCGCGCTCGGTCTCGTCGGCGGGGCGATGGCCGCAGCGGCCGGTGGCCCGGTGGCCGCGGTCGCTGTCGCCGTACCCGCCGCTGTGCTCGGGGCCATGCTGTGGAGGCTGCAAGGGCGGCGCCATGACGCCTGGGGCTATGCCGAGCGGGCGGCCGACCTGATGCTGCGCCGCGGCCTCCTCGTGCGCCGTACGACGATCGTGCCCTATGGACGGATGCAGTTCGTCGACGTAGCGCAGGGGCCACTGGACCGCCGTTACGGCATCGCGTCCGTGGTGCTACACACCGCGGCGGCGACGACGGACGCGGTCATCCCCGGATTGCCGGTAGACGAGGCCGAGCGCCTGCGGGACCGCCTCGCCGAGCTGGGCAAGGCCCGTGCCGCCGGGCTCTGACGGCTGGCACTCGCTGCATCCGCTCACCCCGGTCCTGCGCAGCGGGCGCTACGCCCTTCCGGTGGCCCTCGGCATCGTCCAGACGAGCAACGGGACGGTGAGCCGGACCTACCTGCTGCCGGTCGTCGCTTTCACGGTCGTCGTCGGCGCCGCGATCGGCTACTTCAGCTGGCGCTTCACCCGCTACCGCATCGCCGCGGACGCACTCGAGCTGGAGTCAGGCGTGTTCCAGCGTCGCCGCCGTCGAGTGCCGCTCGCCCGCCTCGAGTCGATCGACCTGACGCGCAACCTGCTGGCCAGAGCCTTCGGGCTCGCGGAGCTGCACCTCGAGGCAGTCGGCACCGGAGACTCCGAGGTCGTGCTGTCCTACCTCGGTGAGGACGACGCGGCCGCGCTTAAGGCCACGCTGCTTGCGCGCCGCGCCGGAGTGGCTCCGGACGCCGCGCCGCCGCCCGAGGTCGTGCTGGCCGCTGTGCCGGCGCGACCCCTCGTCATCACCGCCTTGCTCGTGCCGGCCGTGTTGCTCGTGGTGTTCATCGCGGTCTCGGTGACAGCCGCGTCCTTCTCTCTCCCCGTCGCCGGCGTGGTGGTCGTGGGGGGTGTGCCGGGTCTGCTGGCAATCACGGCGGCCGGCATCGCTCGGCAGGAGTCGCTCTTCGGCTTCACCGTCGCCGAGGCACCGGACGGGCTGCGCATCCGACGCGGTCTGGTCAACCTGCGCACGCAGACCATCCCGCTGAACCGGGTCCAGGCAATACGGATCGTCGAGCCGCTGCTGTGGCGACCGTTCGGCTGGGCCCGGGTCTTCGTCGATGTTGCGGGCTATCGGGGCAGTGGACGCAACGCCAGCGAGCAGACTTCGCTGCTGCTGCCGGTCGCGCCGCGGACCTTGGTGGGGCCCATCCTCGCTCGGGTGCTGCCAGGGCTGGATCTCAGCGCGATACCGCTACGAGCCGCGCCACCACGCGCTCGGTGGCGAGCGCCGCTGTCCTACAGCCGTCTCGGCACAGCGTGGACTCCGCAGTTTGCCGTCACCCGCCGCGGACGGCTCCGGCGTCTCACGGACGTCGTACCCCACACGAGGGTGCAGAGCCTGCGGATCACCCAGGGTCCCGTCCAGCGACGGCTCGACCTCGCCACGCTGCACCTGGACTCACCGGGATCCACGGTGTCCGCGAAGGCGCTGCACCGCGATGCGCGGGAGGCGGCCGACCTAGCCCAGAAGTCGAGGCAGCTCGACCTACTGGCCGGGAACCGTGCTGCTCTCACCAGCGTCGAATCGCCATGAACCCGGCTCGGATCTGCGTTCCTCTCGTCTGCGTCGCCGTGCTGCTCAGCGGCTGCGCCGCGGAGTCCGACGACGCCACCACCGTGATCAGCGACGGACCTCGCGACCGATTGAGCGTCACCTTGGCGGCCGACGCACAGGGCAGCGGGCAGCAGACCTGGACGCTCACCTGCCGGCCGGCCGGCGGGAGCCACCCGGATGCTTCGGCGGCCTGCGCTGCCCTGGCGGCGAGCGCGGACCCGTTTGCCCCCGTGCCGCGCGACGTGGCCTGCACGGAGATCTTCGGCGGATCGGCGGTGGGCACGATCACCGGCACGCAAGACGGACGTCGGGTCGACGCGCGTTACACCCGCTCGAACGGCTGCGAGATCAGCCGTTGGGACGCGATCGCAGCCGTATTCCCCGGCGAGATCCCTGGTGCGGCCGGGCCCGGCACGCCGCAGTAGCGCCTCGCCTCACCGAGCACCTGGTCGCGTCGCCGCAGCCGTAGCCGTAGCCGGCGACGGGTCCGGAAGCGGTGGGGAGTTGCTGCCACTTCGGGCGAGCACGAGGGCACCCGCGACCGCGGCGACCAGGGAGCCGGCCAGGATCCCGACGGTCGCCTCCCCGGCCGGCCCTGCATCGTCGAAAGCGAGCCCGCGCACGAAGAGGGAGACGGTGAAGCCGACCCCGGCGAGCAGCGCCGCGCCAGCGACGCCGACCCATCCCTCGCCAGCCGGCAGCGTGCCCAGCCGGGAGCGCACCCCGAGCCAGGTAGCCCCCACCACGCCCACCGTCTTGCCGACGACCAGTCCCAGCGCGATGCCGAGCCCCACCCGGCTGGTCAGCGCGTCTCCCACGGCTCCGACCGACAGCCGGAGCCCGGCGTTGGAGAGGGCGAAGAGCGGTACGACGAGGAAGACAGACCAGGGATGGAGCAGCCGCTCGGCCCGCTCGGACCCCTCGCCCACCCTGGTGAGCAGGCCCACGGCCACGCCGGCCAGCGTCGGGTGGACACCGGAGGAGAGCAGCGCCGCCCAGGCGCCGACGGCCAGCACGACGTACAGCGGCCACGGCCCCCACTGCCGGCGCTGCAAGAATCCGAAGACCGACAGCAGCAGCACGCTGAGCAGCAGGGGCCAGACGGAGATGCCCTCGGAGTAGAACAGCGCGATGACGAGGATGGCCCCGATGTCGTCGACGATGGCCAGGCTGAGCAGGAAGAGCTTGAGGGACGGAGCCACCCGGTTGCCCAGCAGCGCCATGATGCCGACGCAGAAGGCGATGTCGGTGGCCATCGGGATCGCCCAGCCGCGCAGCTGGCCGCCCTCGCCGAGGTTGACGACCGTGTAGATCAGGGCGGGGACGACCATGCCGCCGAGAGCAGCCAGCGCCGGCAGGGCGGCCACCCGGCGATCGCGCAGCTCACCGACGACCAGCTCGCGCTTGATCTCCAACCCCACGACGAGAAAGAAGATCGCCATCAGCCCGTCGTTGACCCAGTGCCGCACATCCTTGTCGAAAATTTGGGCGTACTGGTCGCCGAACGGCGAGTTCGCCCAGGTCAGCGCGATGACGGTGGCGAGCAGCAGCACGATGCCGCCGCTGGACTCGTTGTGCAGGAATTCGGCCAACGTGCTGCGGCGGGTGCGGGTCACAGGGCTCCTCGGGACAGGCAGCGGCGACATCTGCCGACCAGGCTTCCCGGCGCACCGTCGACAACTCTACGCCTGACCGTCGGGCACTACTGAAGCGTCGGATCCTGTTCCCGTCCCATCCGCCATGATGACGCGCATGACTCGGGCTGCCGTACTCCACGAGGCAGGGTCGCCAATGACCCTCGCCGACATCGACCTCGCGCCCACCGGCCCGCAGCAGGTACGGGTGCGCATCCGGGCGAGTGGGGTCTGCCACTCGGATCTCTCGCTGGCTCGTGGCGCGCTGGCGCAGCCGCTGCCAGCCGTGCTGGGCCACGAGGCGGCCGGGGTCGTGACCGAGGTGGGTGCCGAGGTCAGCGGCGTCGCGGTCGGCGACCACGTGGTGCTGATCTGGAGCCCGCCGTGCCGGGAGTGCTTCTTCTGCACCCGCGGGGAGGCGCACCTGTGCGAGCGGGCCGTCGCCGACTCCACATCGTCGACGTACGCCTGGCTCGACGGTGTGCGGCTCCACCAGGGGCTGGGTACGGCGAGCTTCGCCGAGGAGACTCTCGTCCTCGAGCGGTCAGTCGTGAAGATCCCAGACGACGTGCCGTTCGAGATCGGCGCGCTGATGGGCTGCGCCGTGACCACCGGCGTCGGGGCGGTCCTCAACACGGCGAAGGTCCCGGCCGGCTCGACCGTCGCGGTGTTCGGCTGTGGCGCCGTCGGGCTCTCGGTCGTGCAGGGTGCCCGTGTCGCGGGCGCCACGCAGGTCATCGCAGTCGACTTGTCCGCCGAACGGCTGGCGCTCGCGCAGACCATGGGCGCGACTGACCTCGTCGACGCGTCCGGGGACGCCGAGAAGGCGATCCGCGGCCTGACGGGCAAGCGCGGCGTCGACTTCGCCTTCGAGGCGGTCGGTCGGTCAGCCACTATCAAGACCGCGTGGCGGTCGACCCGACGAGGCGGCACGGCAGTCGTCGTCGGCGTCGGCCGGCTTGACGACGAACTGTCCTTCAATGCACTTGAGCTCTTCTACCAAGCGCGCACGCTGATCGGCTGCTACTACGGATCAGTCGACCCGGCCGTCGACATCCCTCGGCTGATCGACCTGCACCGCTCGGGTGCGCTCGACATCGCAGCGCTGGTCGGCACGCCCATCGACCTCGCCGACATCGATGCTGCCTTCGTCGCGATGGAAGAAGGCCGCGGCGCGAGATCCGTGGTGACATTTCCCCCGGGTTAGCCGCGATATTTCAGGTGGACGAGAACTCCGGCCAGACGGCGAGCCATCGGACCGTTCGGCGGTTCCCGCAAGGAACGATCGAACGTTCGGTGATCCCGCGCGGGAAACGCCGAACGGTCCGGAGGTGGGAAAGCGGCCAGCGCCACGTCCTAGCGCGGCTAGCTGGCAGTGAGGACGTTGAGGGCGCTGCCGGCGCGGAACCAGGCGATGTGCTCCTCGCTCATCGTGTGGGTGCAGGAGAAGCGGTCGCTGGATCCGTCCACATGAGTCACGACCACGTCGACCGACCGGCCCGGAGCAAGCTCGGCAAGACCGAGGATCGCGAAGCGGTCGGTCGCCTGGATGACGTCGTACGACGCCACGTCGGCGAAGGTCAATGGGAGCAGACCCTGCTTCTTGAGGTTGGTCTCCGCGATCCGCGCGAAGGACCGCGCGATAATCGCCTTGCCGTTGCGGTAGCGCGGCTCCATCGCGGCGTGCTCACGCGACGAGCCTTCGCCGTAGTTCTCGTCACCGACCATCACCCAGCCGACTCCTGCCTCGGCGTAGTGCTTGGCGATCTCGGGGAACGACTTGACCGTCCCGTCGAGGACGTCGAGCCCCTTCCCCGCCTCGCCGGTGAACGCGTTGACCGCACCGAGGTAGAGGTTGCCGGAGATGTTCTCGAGATGGCCGCGGTACTTGAGCCACGGACCGGCGGCCGAGATGTGGTCGGTCGTGCACTTCCCCTGGGCCTTGAGCAGGAGCGGCAGGTCGGTGTAGTCCTGGCCGTCCCACGCCGCGAACGGATCGAGTAGCTGCAGCCGGTCGCTCTCAGGATTGACCCGCACCTCCACCCCTGAGCTGTCAGCCGGCGGTGCGACGAAGCCGAGCTCGCCGGGGTCGAAGCCCTTGGCGGGCAGTTCGTCGCCCGTCGGCGCCTCGAGGTAGAACGGCGCGCCGTCAGCGCCCGTCAGCGGGTCGGTCATCGGGTTGAAGTCGAGCCGGCCGGCGAGTGCCTGCGCGACCACGATCTCCGGGGACGCAATGAAGGCCAGCGTCTCGGCGTTGCCGTCGTTGCGCTTGGGGAAGTTGCGGTTGTAGGACGTGAGAATGGAGTTGCGCTCCCCCGTCGCGATGTCGTCGCGTTTCCACTGGCCGATGCACGGCCCGCACGCGTTGGCCAGCACGGTCGCACCGATCGCCTCGAGACCTTCGATGAGCCCGTCCCGCTCGATGGTCGCGCGAACCTGCTCCGACCCAGGAGTGATGAGAAGCGGAGTCTTGGACACGATGCCGTGCGCTGCAGCCTGACGCGCGATATGCGTGGCTCGGCCGATGTCCTCGTACGAAGAGTTGGTGCACGAGCCGACGAGCGCCGACGAGATCTCGATCGGGTAGCTCTCCCGTACGGCGTCGGCGCCCATCTGTGACACCGGGCGCGCCAGATCGGGCGTGTGCGGCCCGACGATGTGTGGCTCGAGGGTCGACAGGTCAATCTCCACGACGCGGTCGAAGTAGCGCTCCGGGTCGGTCGCCACCTCGTCGTCGGCGCGCAGGTGCTCCGCGACGGCGTTGGCCAGGTCGGCGTACGCCTCGCGGCCGGTGGACTTGAGGTAAGCGGCCATCCGATCGTCGTACGGGAAGACGCTCGTCGTCGCCCCGAGCTCGGCACCCATGTTGCAGGCAGTGCCCTTGCCGGTCGCCGACAGTGACGCCGTGCCAGGTCCGAAGTACTCGACGATCGCGCCGGTGCCACCCTTGACCGTCAGGATGCCGGCCAGCTTGAGGATGACGTCCTTGGCGCTCGTCCAGCCGGACAGCTCGCCGGTCAGGTGCACGCCGATCAGGTGCGGCACGCGTACGCCGAAGGTGCCTCCAGTCATGACGTCGACCGCATCCGCCCCGCCGACACCGATCGCGACCATGCCGAGTCCACCCGCGTTGGGGGTGTGCGAGTCAGTGCCGATCATCATCCCGCCGGGGAAGGCGTAGTGCTCGAGCACGACCTGGTGGATGATCCCCGAGCCCGGCTTCCAGAAGCCGATGCCGTACTTCGCGGACACGTCACGCAAGAAGTCGTAGACCTCGCGGTTGGTGTCGACCGCAACGGCGAGATCCTTCTCGGCTGAGACGTAGGCCTGGATCAGGTGGTCGCAGTGCACCGTGCTAGGTACGGCGACCCGGGGCAGGCGGGCGGTCATGAACTGCAGCAGCGCCATCTGCGCGGTGGCGTCCTGCATCGCGACCCGGTCGGGGTAGTACTCGCCGTAGTCCGCGCCGCGCTCGATGCCTTGGCCCTCGGCATCCCGCATGTGGGTGAACAGGATCTTCTCGACGAAGGTCAGCGGCCGGCCCAGCCGGCGCCGAGCGATTTCGAGCCGCGCCGGCAGGCGCCGGTACAGCGCCTCGATCAGGTCGGTCGGCGTGGACAGGCCGTCGTCGCTCATGCGCAGCTCCCGTGCAGTGGTGTGCCGGTAGATCCCCTTGGTGAGCGCAGCATAAGGCTGCTGATATCTTAATGCAAGACGTCCGTACGGTTTGGTAGTGTCCGTGTATGCCCCGGGTCAGCCAGGAGCACCTCGATGCCCGCCGCCGCGAGATCCTCGATGGCGCGCGGCGCTGCTTCGCCGCGCACGGGTACGAAGGCGCGACGGTCCGGCTGCTTGAGGCCGAGACCCGCCTGTCGCGCGGTGCGATCTTCCACCACTTCCGGGACAAGGAGACCCTCTTCCTCGCTGTTGCCGAGGACGACGCGGTCGAGATGGCGGCGGTGGTCGCCGACCACGGCCTCGTCCAGGTCATGCGCGACCTCCGCGCGCGCGACGCCGGGTGGCTGTCCACCCAGCTCGAGGTCGCGCGCCGCATGCGCACCGACCCCGACTTCCGGGATCGCTGGCAGGTGCGGACCCGCACGCTGGCTGCTGCCGCGTCGCAGCGCCTTGAGCGGGGCCGCGAGGCCGGTGTCGTGCGCGACGACGTCGGCGTCGACGTACTCGTGTCCTTCCTGACCCTGCTCCTCGACGGTCTCGTGATGCACCGGGCCATGGAGCTGCCCACCGACCAGCTCGACGCCGTGCTGGACCTGGTGGAGTCCGCCGTACGGCGGACGTGACGGGCAGGTCACCAGCCGCCGCCGTCGAATCTCCAGGGCATGCGCCGACTTCTCGCTCCGCTTGCCGCAGTTGCCGTGCTGGCCCTGATCGCGCCGGCCCACGCCGGCTCGTTCAGCTACACCGACCCGGCCGACATGCCCGCCAGCGGCGGGCTCGACATCCTCTCGGTGACCTACTCGACGTTGGGCAAGGGCAAAGGCAAGGCGTACGTGCCCTCGACTCTGGTCGCCTCGATGACGCTGAGCGCAGCACCGGTCAAGCAGGCCGGCGTCGGGTACGAAGTGGCCGCGCAGGTCGAGGGCTGCGGCGACGTCGTCTTCAGCTACACCCCCGGCACCGTGGCCTCCGCCGTGCTCGGAGAGGCGCTGCTGTTCCTAGGTTGCGGCGGAGCTGCAGATCCGACCGGCTCCGACAGCCAGATCCTCACGCCGAAATTCGACATCACCGGAAGCACCTTAACCTGGTCGATGGCCTTAAAGGCCCTGCCCAAGCAGGTCCGGGCGGGCGCCGTACTGACGCAGCTGCAGTCTTTGGTCGACGTCGTCGAGCCCGCGTTCGGCACCAGGCTCCTCGAAGCCGCTCCCGGGTTGCTCGACACCGCCACCTCAGACCGGACCTGGAAAATCTCCTGACCTCACTAGTCTGACCCGTATGGATCTCGGGCTGGGCGGTCGCTGCTTCATCGTGTCAGGTGGCTCGCGGGGTCTCGGCCGCGCCACCGCTGAGATTCTGCTCGCCGAGGGTGCCGATGTCGTCATCGGGGCACGCACGACGCCGACCTCGATCGGCGCCACGCACGTGCACACTGTCCAGGCCGACCTCGCGGCACCCGACACCGCTCAGCGTCTCGTCGACTCAGCACTCGAGCACCACGGCCGACTTGACGGTGCGCTGATCAGCGTTGGCGGGCCACCTATTGGCTCGGCCATGGACCTGACCGATGACGCCTGGCGCTCCAGCTTCGAATCGGTATTCCTCGGCTCGTTGCGGCTGGCGCGCACCGTCGCAGGTGCGCTGACCGAGGGTGGCGCACTGTGCTTCGTGCTCTCCGGCTCGGCGAAGTCACCCATCGGCGGACTCGCGGCGAGCAACGGTCTGCGACCCGGATTGGCCATGTTGACCAAGCAGCTGGCCGACGAGCTCGGGCCACGAGGAATCCGTGTCAACGCCGTGTTGCCCGGACGCGTCGCGACCGACCGGGTCGCCGAGATCGACGCCAGCACCGGCGATGCCGACGCTGCGCGGGCGACCAACACCGCAGCAATCCCACTTCGACGATACGGCGACCCGGCTGAGCTCGGCCGCGTCGCCGCCTTCCTGCTCTCCCCCGCTGCGTCGTACGTCACCGGGTCACTCGTCCCGGTCGACGGCGGCGCGCTCCGGGCTCTGTAGAGAGGTCCAGCGATGCCCATCACGCTGTGCGCCGGCACCTTAGTCGTCGACGATCCGGACGAGTTGTTGCTCTCCTACCTCGAGCCTTCGGCGGGCTACGCCTACCCGGCGTACGACTTGCTCGTGACCAACTCGTCGTCCGCATTGGTGGACGGCGACCTCCTCGCACCTACGCTGCTCGGCGCACACGTCGACCTGGCACGCTTCGAGTTGCTGCGGACGATGCTGCCCGACCTCTCCGCCGGGCTCGTCGCGCTACCGCCGACCCCGCTCGCCGACACCGACGACGCCGGGATCACCCTGGTGGCCGAGTGCTTCTCCGACCTTGACCACCCGCGCTACTCCGGTCACGGCGTCCGCGGAACCATCCTGTCGAAGGTGCTGCACCGGAAGCGACCAGATCTCGTCCCGCTCTACGACTCCCGGATCTGGACCGCGTACACCGCTCCGGGGGCGCTCGTGCGGTCCGGCAAGCGCTCGTGGGTGGACTTCATGACGCTGCTGTGCGCCCAGATGCGGGCCGACCTGCAGGCGGAATCGACGGAGTTCGCCCGGCTCGTCACCGTCGCCACGGGGCACGGTGCGACCCTTACGCCGCTGCGCCTGCTGGACATCCTGGTGTGGATGTCCAGCGAACCGCACTAGATCCGGCAGGTATTCGATCACCGTCGCCGAATCGCATGACCATGCGCCTCCGACTCCTCGCCGTGCTGTCCCTCTTAGCCACCCTGTGTGCCACGACCGGGTCGCAGGCCGAACCCGGTCCGGGTTTCTTCAAGACGAGCAACATCGACTACCTCGGGAGCATCCCGCTCGATAGCGACACTGCGGGGGGAAGGCTGTTCGGCAAGACGTTCTACGTGCTGACCGCCAAGGGCCTGACGGTGTACGACGTCAGCAACCCGCTGATCCCGGTCCCGATGGGCACCACGGCGCTCCCGCACACGCCCAACCAGGAGCGGGAGGACATCGACACCAACGGCAAGATCCTCATCGCCGGTCAGTCCTACCACGGCATCCTCTACGTCGTAGACGTCTCCAACCCCCGCCTACCTACCCTGAAGGCAGCACTGCGTGGAGCGGCCGACCACACCAACACCTGCGCCCTGAACTGCACCTACGTCTACGGCAGCGAAGGCACGATCACTGATCTTCGCGACCCGGCCAACCCGGCAGTGGTCGGCAACAGCGGCGTCGACGGACACGACCTCACCGAGATCAAGCCCGGCCTGCTCCTCACCGCGACCAACCCGGTCACCTACATCGACGTACGCACCAACCCGCTCAAGCCCAGGCGGCTCGCTACCGGCGCGATGGAGTCTGGCGCCTACTACACCCACGGCGTCGAATGGCCGCAGGGCGGCACCGACCGCTTCGTGCTGGCCGGCACCGAGGAGAGCTTCTGTAGCGACGAGAAGCTCGGCAGCTTCCAGGTTCTGGACACGTTGGGCTGGAAGAAGTCCGGACGGTTCCAGCACGTCAGCTCGTTCTACCTCGAGCAGGGCCTGCAGACCGAGGGCAAATCGCCGGTCAACGAATACTGCGGACACTGGTTCAAGCCGCGCCCTGACTTCAAGAACGGCGGCATCGTGGCGATGGCATGGTACGGCTTCGGCACCCGCTTCCTCGAGGTCACCAAAACCGGCGAGATCGTGGAGAAGGGCTACTTCACGCCCCTGCCGGGACACACCTCGGCCGCCTACTGGCTCACCAACGAGATCGTCTACTCGCTGGATTACACCGCTCGCGGCTTCGACATCCTGCGCTTCAATGCGGACAAGGTCGCCGAGAAGGACCCACGGCTCACCGGGCACTCCGTCTCGGTCGTCTTCGCCCCTGGCTCTACCGCCCGTCGGCCCGTCGGCCGCAGCGAGACGCCGTACGTCTGCCCGGTACCCCTCGCCTGATGCGACGTCGCTCTTCAGGGCACCGCCTGACGGGCGAACTGGGTCTGGTAGAGCTCCGCGTAGAGACCGCCGACGGCAACGAGCTCGTCATGGGTGCCCTGCTGCACAATCCGACCTTCGTCGACGACGAGGATGAGGTCCGCCTCGCGGATGGTCGACAGTCGGTGGGCGATCACGAGCGACGTACGACCGCGAAGCGCGGTGCGCAGCGCGATCTGCACGGCGAGCTCGTTCTCGCTATCGAGGTGGGCAGTCGCCTCATCCAGGATCATGATGCCGGGTGCCTTGAGTAACAGACGGGCAATGGCGATCCGCTGCTTCTCGCCACCGGAGAGCCGGTAGCCACGGTCGCCAACAACCGTGTCGTAGCCGTCGGGCAGCGTCGAGATCAAGTCGAAGATCTGCGCGTCCCGACAGGCCTCGTCGAGCTGCGCCACCGTCGCGTCCGGCTTGGCGTACAGCAAGTTGCTGCGAATGGTGTCGTGGAACAGATGCGCCTCCTGGGTGACCGCACCCACGGTGGCGCCAAGGGACTCCAGGGTCACGTCGCGTACGTCGACTCCGCCGACGCGCACCGAGCCTGCTTGTACGTCGTACATCCGGGTGGGCAGCATCGAGATCGTCGTCTTGCCGGCGCCGGACGGGCCTACGAGCGCGATCATCTGGCCGGCCCGCGCGGTGAAGCTCACGTCATGGAGCACTTGGGCGGACCGGCCGCTGTCGGTCACCGCGACCGACTCCAGTGATGCCAGGGAGACCTCGTCCGGCGTGGGATAGCGGAAGTCAACGTGGTCGAACTCGATCGTCGCCGCGACGTTGGGAAGAGAGCCCGCGCCCGGACGGTCGGCGATCAGCGGAGGTAAGTCGAGCACCTCGATGACCCGCTCGAAGCTGACCAGAGCGGTCATCACGTCGACCCGAACGTTGGACAGCGCGGTCAGCGGGCCGTAGAGACGAGTCAGCAGAGTGGCAAGGGCCACCACGTCACCGTTGGAGATGCTTCCGTCGATCGCCAGATGCCCGCCGAGGCCGTAGACCAGAGCGGTAGCCATGGACGCCACCAAGGTGAGCGAGACAAAGAAGGCCCGGCTATACATCGAGACCCGCACGCCAATGTCACGGACCCGGCCTGCCCTGCCCCGGAAGGCCTCAGCCTCGTGCTGCGGACGGCCGAAGAGCTTGACCAGCAGCGCACCGGAGACGTTGAAACGCTCGGTCATCGTGTTGTTCATCTCGGCGTTGAGCACCATGCCCTCGCGAGTCATCTCCTGCAGTCGGTTACCCACCCGTCGGGCCGGCAGGATGAAGACCGGCAGCAGGACCAGCGACAGGAGGGTGATCCGCCAGGAGAGGCTGGCCATCACCGAGACCGTGACGATCAAGCCGATCGCGTTGGACACCACGCCCGACAAGGTCGACGTGAATGCCTGTTGCGCACCGATGACGTCACTGTTCAGCCGGCTCACCAGGGCGCCAGTCTGAGTTCGGGTGAAGAAGGCGATCGGCATCCGCTGGACGTGTTCGAAGACCGCGCTGCGCAGGTCGAAGATCAGCCCCTCGCCGATACGCGAGGAGAAGTAGCGGATGAGCAGCGAGATGCCGGCATCGAACACGGCGACCCCCGCCATGAGCAGGGCGATCGTGGTGACCAGGCCACGGTTGCCGGGTCCGATCGCGTCGTCGAGCAGCTTTTTGAACAGCAATGCTGGCGCAACAGTGGTGACCGAAGCGGCGACAACCAGGATGAGGAACACGATGAGCTCGCGCCGGTACGGCGCGGCGAACCCGACTACCCGGCGTACCAGAGCACGGCTGATCTTGTTCTGCACCACGGATCGGTCCGTGCTGAAGGAGTGGTAGGTATGCCAGTCGCCGCCGGTGCGCATGAAACGCCGTCCCTAGAGGAAGGCTGACTCACCGGTGAGCGCGCGGCCGATGAGCAGCTTCTGGATTTGGCTGGTGCCCTCGTACAAGGTGGTAACTCGCGCATCGCGAAGGAACTTCCCCACCGGGAACTCGTCGATGTAGCCGTAGCCGCCATGCACCTGCACCGCGGCATTGGCAGCTCGGACTGCGGCTTCCGAGGCGAAGTACTTCGCCATCGAGCTCTCGAGCGTGTGCTTTTCGCCCCGCTGCTTGCGATCGGCGATCTGCCAGACCAGCAGCCGAGCCGCGGCCACGTCCACCGCGGTGTCGGCGATCAGCTCCTGGATGAGCTGGAAGGCGGCAATCGGCTTGCCGAATTGCCGCCGCTGAGTCGAGTAGGCCACCATCTGGTCCAGACACGCCTGCGCCAGGCCGGTGCACGCTGCCGCCAGGCCAAAACGGCCGTCGTCCAGCGCGGACAGGGCCACCTTGATGCCGGCGCCCTCGTCACCGAGGAGGGCGTCGGCCCCGACGACGACATCGGCGAGGTGCACCGCCGCGGTGTCGCACGAACGCAGGCCGAGCTTTCCGTGGATGGGAGTGGTCGACCATCCGCTGGCGTCGGTCGGCACGAGGAACGCACTCACTCCCTTGGCCCCGGGGCCACCAGTGCGCGCCATCACCAGTGCGACTCCAGCGATGCCGCCGTTGGTGATGAAGATCTTCTCGCCGTTGATGCGGTAGGTGTCGCCTTCCCGCACGGCCGTCGACCGGAGCGACGCCGGGTCGCTGCCGTGATCAGGCTCGGTCAGGCAGAAGCAGCCGAGCGAATCCCCGGTGGCCATGCTCGGCAACCAGCGCTGCTTCTGCTCCTCCGTGCCCCACCTGACGATGCTGCCCGCGACCAGCCCGAGGTGCACGGTGACGATTGATCGGACGTTGCCGTCCCCCCGGCCCAGCTCCTCGATGAACAGCGCGTAGCTCAGCGGGTCGGCGCCGCCGCCGCCGAAGGCCTCGGGGATGGACATGCCGAGCCACCCTGCGGACCGCAGGCCGGCCAGCGCTTCGGTGGGAAAGCGCTCCTCCCGGTCGTTGGCGAGGGCCCGCGGTACGACGACGCTGTCGACCCACTCTCGCGCCGCAGTGCGGACAGCCTGCTGATCTGAGCTGAGCGAGAGATCCACCGCTACTCCCCTGTCCCGGCGAGGTCCCGGAGCCGACGAAGCTGAGCCCGGCGTTCCGCCACCACCTGGTCGTCATAGGTGCTGTCCGCTGCACGGCGCAGGAGCGCCTTGGTCTCGATGACGGCATCACGCAGCGGGACGAGGAGTGCGGCAACCAGGTCGTCGACGGCACCAGTGAGCTGGTCCGGCTCAACGACGAGCTCGGCGAGCCCGATCCGCTGCGCCTCGGCCGCACCCACCCGTCGGCCCGTCACGCAGATCTCCAGCGCGCGTGGGTAGCCGACCAGGTCAACGAGAGGCTTGGTGCCGCCGAGGTCAGGAACGATGCCCCTCGATGTCTCCGCCATCGACAGCTGTGCGTCACTGGCCAGCACCCGGAGGTCGCAGGCCAGCGCAAGCTGGAAGCCGGCACCGACAGCATGCCCCTGGACTGCGGCGATGCTCACGATATCCGGGCGGCGCCACCAGCTGAAGGCCGCCTGGAACTCGGCAATCACCTTTTCGGCGTCCCGGTCGGCCAACCGGGCGAGCTCGGTGAACGACAGAGCGCCCGGCAGTCCAGCCGGCGAGAACATCGCGAGGTCGAGACCTGCTGAAAAGCTCGGCCCGTCCCCGCGCACGACGACGATGCGCACGTCACCGGCCAGCTCGCGCCCGATGCGAGCGAGCGCAGTCCACATGGCAGGTGTCTGCGCATTGCGCCGGTCTGGCCGGCAGAGCGTCACGGTCGCTACGGGACCAGTGACGTCGAGTCGCAGCCCCGCCTCGGTCACCCAGCGTTCGTCGTCGGCCATGTCATCCCGCTTCGTCGTCGTCGTGAGCATTCTTGCGGGTCGCTCGCGGAAGCACATGTTGAGCGCGTCGGTGCAGACACGACAACGGCCACGCCCTGGGAGGGCGTGGCCGTTGTACGGCGGAGGTGCGCGCTAGGACTTCTTCGCCGCCGCGCGCTTCGCGGGAGCCTTGCGGGCCGCCGGCTTGCGGGCAGCGGTCTTCTTCGCCGCTGCCTTCTTGGCGGCTGGCTTGCGCGCCGTCGTCTTCTTCGCGGTGCTCTTCTTCGCTGCGGTGGTCTTCTTGGCGGCTGGCTTGCGCGCCGTCGTCTTCTTCGCGACCGTCCGCTTGGCGGTGGTCTTCTTTGCCGCCGGCTTGCGCGCTGCGGTGGTCTTCTTCGCCGCTGGCTTGCGTGCCGTCGTCTTCTTTGCGGCGGACTTCTTTGCCGCGGGCTTTGCTGCGGCCATCCCGCAACCTCCTCGACCGGTGGAGACGACGTGTGTCGTTTCCCTGTTGAGAATGATGAGGCGCCGCTGCGCAGACGGATGCTCAACACGCCGAAGGCCGAACAACGGAAAATCATGCCGCCAGACGACGCCGAGACCGCAACTCTGCTCGCTGTGGCGCTGAATCCTCAGCGGCGCACGGCTTTATCGCTTGTTCTTGCCTCTCGTCGCGCCGCCGCGACCGCGAAGCGTTGCGCCAGATTCACTGAGGATGCGATGCACAAAGCCGTAAGAGCGACCGTGCGCCTCGGCAAGCCGGCGGATGCTCTGACCGCCGTCGTACTTCTTCCGAAGCTCGAGCGCGAGCTTGTCGCGCGCCGCCCCGGTGATCCGGCTGCCCTTCTTCAGGTCGTCCGCCACTGCAGTCCTCCTCGGTCCCACGAGACTTCGATCATGCCGCAACCACGGCTGTAGGCCAACGGGTGAGTCTCCGACGTTTCGACCATCAAGCCAGCGCGACCAGATCCGCCAGGTCGTCGCTCCACGTGTCCTCGACACCGTCGGGCAGCAGGATCACCCGCTCAGGAGCGAGCGCGTGCACAGCCCCCTCGTCGTGGGTGACGAGGACGACTGCTCCGGCGTACGTCGTCAGCGCCCGCAGGATCTCTTCGCGACTTGCCGGGTCGAGGTTGTTGGTCGGTTCGTCCAGCAGCAGCACGTTGGCCGACGACATGACCAGAGCCGCCAGCGCAAGCCGCGTCTTCTCGCCACCCGAAAGAGTGCCGGCCGGCTGCTGGACGGTGTCGCCGGAGAAGAGGAACGCGCCAAGGACCTTGCGAAGCTCGGCGTCGGTCGCCTCTGGCGGTGCGGCCGAGCGGAGGTTGTCCAGCACACTCCTGTCCACGTCAAGGTTCTCGTGCTCCTGCGCGTAATAGCCCATCCGCAGCCCATGACCTGGCAGCACCTCGCCGGTGTCCGGCGCTTCGACGCCAGCGAGCAAGCGAAGCAAAGTCGTCTTGCCGGCGCCGTTGAGCCCGAGGATGACAACCCGAGAGCCCCGGTCGACCGCGAGGTCGACGTCAGTGAATACCTCGAGCGAGCCGTAGGACTTCGACAGACCGGTCGCGGTGAGCGGTGTGCGGCCGCACGGCGCAGGGTCTGGGAATCGGATCTTGGCCACCTTGTCCGCCTGGCGCGTCGCCGCGAGTCCCCCCAGGAGCCGCTCCGCGCGACGGTCCATGCTGTGCGCGGCCTTGGCCTTGGTGGCGGTGGCCCGCATCGAGTCGGCCTGCGCCTTGAGGACAGCGGCCTGTCGCTCGGCGTTCGAGCGCTCGCGCTTGCGTCGACGCTCATCGGTCTCCCGCTGCAGGAGGTAGGCCTTCCACCCGACATTGTAGGTATCGAGCTCGGCGCGGGTGGCATCGAGGTGCAAGACCTTGTTGACCACATGCTCGAGCAGGTCGACATCGTGGCTGACGATCACCAACCCGCCCTTGTGGGTGCGCAGGAAGTCACGTAGCCAGGTGATCGAGTCTGCGTCGAGGTGGTTCGTCGGCTCGTCAAGCAGCAGCGTCTCCGCGCCCGAGAAGAGAATCCGCGCCAGTTCGACGCGCCGCCGCTGTCCCCCGGAGAGGGTGCCGAGCGGCTGAGCGAGAGCTCGCTCGGGAAGTCCGAGCGAGCTGGCAATGGACGCGGCCTGGCTCTCGGCCGCCCAGCCGCCCAGCACGTGGAAGCGATCCTCGAGGCGGCCGTAGCGGCGTACGGCAGCGTCCCGGCGGGTTTCGTCGTCGTCTGCCATGCCGGTCTCGGCGTCGCGCATGTCCGCGGTCAGTGTGTCGAGCCCGCGCGCAGACAGGATGCGGTCGCGCGCCAATTGGTCGAGGTCACCGGTGCGGGGATCCTGCGGCAGGTAGCCAATCTCACCCGACCGCGCCACCGAGCCGGCAGCCGGCAAACCCTCGCCCGCAAGCACCCGGAGCAGTGTCGTCTTTCCCGCGCCATTGCGCCCGACGAGGCCTACCCGGTCGCCGGGACCGACCCGGATCGACGCGTGCTCGATAAGCGATCGAGCACCAGCCCGCAGCTCAAGATCGGCAGCACTCAGCATGGAGAAGGAGCGCTGCGTTCACACATTGAAGCCGAGAGCGCGCATCTGCTCCCGTCCGTCGTCAGTGATCTTGTCGGGGCCCCACGGCGGCATCCAGACCCAGTTGATCCGGACATCGCTCACCATGTCCTTGAGAACCGACCGACTTTGGTCCTCGATAACGTCCGTCAGCGGGCAGGCCGCCGACGTGAGCGTCATGTCCAGGGTCGCCACGTTGTCAGCGTCGACGCTGATCCCGTAGACCAGGCCCAGGTCGACGATGTTGATGCCGATCTCGGGGTCGACGACGTCACGCATGGCCTCGGTGAGGTCGGCGATCGAGGGGGTGTCACTCATCGATTCTCCTTTTGCGCGACGGCTTGTGCCGTGGCGTCCTTCCAGGCCATCCAGCCGAGAAGTGCGCACTTCACCCGCGCCGGGTAGCGAGCTACCCCGGCGAAGGCCACTGCATCCTCTAGTACATCTTCATCGGGCTCGACCTTGCCCTGGCCCTGCATCAGTGCCAGGAACTCGTCGGCGGTGCTCAGCGCGTCCACGACGCTGCGGCCGATGACCAGCTCGGTCATCACCGACGCGGAGGCCTGGCTGATCGAGCAACCACTGCCGTCATAGCTCACCTCGGCGACGGTGTCGCCGTCGAGGAGAACCCGCAGGGTGAGCTCATCACCGCACGTGGGATTGACGTGGTAGACCTCGGCGTCGAACGGATCGGTCAACCCCTTGTGCTTGGGCCGCCGATAGTGATCAAGGATGATCTCTTGGTACATCGTCTCAAGCTGCATGGTCACGCGACCCGGAAAAAGCGGCGGACGTGGTGCAGACCGTCAACTAGCGCGTCGATCTCGGCCATCGTCGTGTAGAGGTAGAACGACGCACGCGTTGTCGCCGGCACGCCGAGGCGTCGGCACACCGGCGCTGCGCAGTGCTGGCCGACGCGTACGGCGATCGCCAGCTCGTCGAGCACCTGGCCAACGTCATGCGGGTGCAGCTCGGCCATCGTGAAGCTGATCGCCCCGCCGCGCCCCACCGCCGTGCGCGGTCCGACGATGGCGAGGCCCGGCACCTCGGCGAGCGCGTCAAGGGCGTATCGCGTGAGCTCCCTCTCGTGGGCTTTGACAGCGTCGAGTCCGACCTCGCAGAGGTAGTTGATCGCCGCGTGTAGTCCGACCGCCTCGGCGATCATCGGGGTGCCGGCTTCGAACTTGTGTGGGGGGGCGGCGTAGGTCGAGACGTCCATCGCCACGGTCTCGATCATCTCTCCGCCGCCGAGGAAGGGGGGCAGTTCATCGAGCAACTCACGACGAGCCCACAAGACACCGATGCCGGTGGGGCCAAGAGTTTTGTGACCGGTGAAGCCGAGCAGGTCCACCCCGAGCTCCTGCACGTCGACAGCCGAGTGCGGCACCGCCTGCGCGGCATCGACGAGCACCAAGGCACCGACCTCCTTGGCGCGGCGGACGATCCGCGAGGTCGGGTTGACGGTGCCCAACAAGTTGCTCTGCAGGGTGAAAGAGACGATGCGCGTGCGCTCGTTGAGCAGCTCATCAAGGTTCGACAGGTCGAGGCGACCCTCGTCGGTGATGCCGACCCAGCGCAAGGTGGCTCCGCTGCGCTGCGCGAGGAGCTGCCAGGGCACGATGTTGGAGTGGTGTTCCATCTCGGTGATGAGGATCTCGTCGCCTGGACCCACATGCAGCGGTGAACCACTCGGCGCGTCGCCGAGCGAGCGGGCGACGAGGTTGAAGGCCTCGGTGACGTTCTTGGTGAAGACGACCTCGCTGCGGTCCGGGGCGTTGAGGAGCGAGGCCACCGCGTCGCGGGCACCCTCGTAGAGAGCGGTCGACTCCTCGGCCAGGGTGTAGATCCCCCGGTGCACGTTGGCATGGTGACGCTCGTAGTAGGTAGTCATCGCATCGAGCACGGCCTGAGGACGCTGCGACGACGCAGCGCTGTCGAGGTAGACCAACGGCCGACCGTTGACCTCTCGCTGCAGGATCGGGAAGTCCTTGCGGATGCGCTCGACATCGAGGCCCGTCACGGCCGACGGTTCGGTCACGGAGCAGCCACCGCGGGACGCAGGTGCTCGTAACCCTTGTCTTCGAGAATCTGAGCAAGCTCAGGACCGCCCTGTTGCACGATCCTCCCGTCGAACATCACGTGCACGAAATCGGGCTGGATGTAGCGGAGGATGCGGGTGTAGTGGGTGATGAGCAGGGTGCCCATCTCGCCCTTCTCCCGCAGTCGGTTGACACCTTGGCTGACGACGCGAAGGGCGTCGACGTCGAGACCCGAGTCGGTCTCGTCCAGTACCGCGATCTTCGGCTGCAGCAGCTCGAGCTGCAGGATCTCGTGACGCTTCTTCTCGCCACCCGAGAAACCCTCGTTGACGTTGCGCTCCGCGAATACCGGGTCCATCTCCAGAGCCGACATCGCGGCCTTCAGCTCCTTGACCCACAAGCGCAACTTGGGCGCCTCACCGCGGATCGCGGTGGCGGCCGTGCGAAGGAAGTTCGAGACGGAGACACCGGGCACTTCGACGGGGTACTGCATCGCTAGGAAGAGCCCGGCTCGCGCCCGCTCGTCAACAGCCATCGCCAGCACGTCGACGCCGTCGAGGGTGACCGAGCCTCCGGTGACGGTGTACTTGGGGTGACCGGCGATGGCATAGGCCAGCGTGGACTTGCCGGAGCCGTTGGGGCCCATGAGGGCATGGGTCTCCCCGGCGCGGATGGTGAGGTCGACGCCGCAAAGGATCTCGGTATCGGCAACGGAGACGTGCAGATCGGTGATCTCGAGCACGGACATCTTCAGGACTCCTCGAGGCGGACGAGCAGGTCATCGCCGTCACGCTTGACGGAATAGACAGGGACAGGGCGAGTGGCCGGCAGGCCAGTCGGTCGACCTGAGCTCAGGTCGAAACGTGAGCCGTGCAGCCAGCATTCGATCGTGCCGTTCTCCACGTCACCTTCGGACAGGGGTACGTCGGCGTGCGAGCAGACGTCGTGCAGCGCGTAGAAATCGCCATCGCTCCGCACGACGCAGACGGCGGCGCCGTCGATCATCACGCGCAGCGCGGTCTTCTCTGGCACCTGGTCGACGGAGCAGGCGCGGATGAAGTCGGCCATCGACTAGAGCACCGCCCCGGCGAGCTCGTCGTCAACTGCTTGTACCAGCCGGCTGCGAAGCTCGGGGACGTCGATGCGGTCAATGACCTCGGCGAAGAAGCCGCGGACAACCAGGCGCCGGGCCTCGTCGGCGGCGATACCCCGCGACTGCAGATAGAACAGCTGGAGGTCGTCGAAGCGTCCGGTGGCTGACGCGTGCCCGGCGCCGGCGACCTCGCCGGTCTCGATCTCGAGGTTGGGCACGGAGTCCGCGCGCGCCCCATCGGTGAGCACGAGGTTGCGGTTGACCTCGTAGGTGTCGGTACCGACGGCGTCCTTGCCGATGAAAACGTCACCGATCCAAACGGCGTGCGCGTTCGCACCCTGCAGCGCGCCCTTGTAGACGACCCGGCTGCGGCAGTGTGGCTGGGTGTGGTCGACGAAGACCCGGTGCTCAAGGTGCTGGCCCTCGTCAGCGAAGAACAGGCCGTAGAGCTCGGCGTCGCCGCCCGGGCCGGCGTAGGTGATGCTTGGCACGAGCCGTACGACATCGCCGCCGAGGGTGATCGCGAAGCCGCGGAAGGTCGCGTTGCGACCAACGCGCACCACATGGTGGCCGAGGTGGACGGCGTCACGGTCCCAGTCCTGCAGGCTGACGAACGTGAGGCTCGCGCCGTCACCCACCAGGCACTCGACGTTGGCGGAGAAGAACCCTGTGCCGACGTGGTCGAGCACGACAGTCACGCGAGCGAACGCGCCCACATCGATGACTAGGTGGCCGTACGACGTGCCACCATCCCCCTTCACCGTGATGCGCACTGGACCGTCGAGCTCGGTGTCGGCCGGCACGCTGATCATCAGCGGTTCGTCAGAACGCTCGAGGGCAAGGGCCGCAGCGCGGTCGCTGGGGGTGAAGGCTGACCCGACCCGCCGGTCGTCGCGCGGCACCCGGCTGATCGTGACGCCATCCGGGCCGTCCCAGGCCACGGAGAAGCCACCATCGCTAAAGGCTGTGCCGTCGAGCAAGCCACGCAGCCGGTCGAGCGGGGTGAAGCGCCACTCCTCCTCACGCCCGGTGGGCATGGGGAAGTCGGCGACGTCACGCGAGAGCGTGCGCTGCGCCTTCGACGAGGCCGGCACCAACGCGCCGGTCGTCGTCACTGAAGTGCCAGGGGTCACGTCGCTCACTAGCCGACCGAGCCTTCCATCTGTAGCTCGATCAGCCGGTTGAGCTCGAGGGCGTACTCCATCGGCAGCTCACGGGCGATCGGCTCGACGAAGCCGCGCACGATCATCGCCATGGCCTCGTTCTCCGCCATGCCGCGCTGCATCAGGTAGAAGAGCTGGTCCTCGCCAATCTTGCTGACTGTCGCCTCGTGGCCGATCGACGCGTCGTCCTCGCGGACGTCGACGTACGGGTAGGTGTCCGAGCGGCTGATGGCGTCGGTGAGCAGCGCGTCGCAGCGCACGCTCGACTTCGAGCCGTGCGCGCCCTCCTGCACCTGAACCAGGCCGCGGTACGACGTCCGCCCGCCGCCGCGAGCGACCGACTTGCTGATGATCTGGCTCGAGGTGTGCGGCGCTGCGTGCACCATCTTCGCGCCCGCGTCCTGGTGCTGCCCCTCGCCGGCGAAGGCGACAGAAAGCGTTTCTCCGTACGCGTGCTCGCCCAGCAGATAGCACGCCGGGTACTTCATGGTGACCTTGGAGTTGTGCACGATGAAACCCTCGGACACGAAGTTGCCAGTGCCCTCGACCTCGATGTCCCAGGTCGGCACGGTCTCGAGGTGCTCGGACACCTCCACCTTGCGGATCTCGACGGACTCGGGCAGTTCAATGCCGGATCGACCGACCTTGCGAAACCGAGCCTGAGTCGAAGGGGCCTGGTGATCGGCCGCCGTCTGCAGGGTGCGGGACACGTGCCAGAGCAGGCGGGAGTCGGCTGGAAACACCAGGCAGTGTGCGCCCCTCGCGGTGCATTCCTTGCCGACCACGACGATCCGACGCTCCTCGTCGAACTCCGTGTGAAGTCGCGGGGTGATGCCTAACGAAACCAGGATCCGCGCGACGTCCTCGAGCAGGGGTCGGTTGACTGACTTGATGGACAACCCGCGCGGCGTGACCGCGCAGCCATCGGTGTCCAGATATCCAGCCACGAACGCCAGCCGTTGCTGTTCCGGCAGGTTGAACACCCACTCCGGCACCCGCTTGTGCAGCGCCCCGGTCGTGAAGCCGTTCAACTCGAGGAACTCGGCCAGCTCCACACTCGACCACGTGACAGCAACGCCGTCAGCCCGATCCTTGGGCGGAATGTCCGGCGCGAAGAGCTCCAGAATCTCGTCGAGCCGCTCACGCGCCCGATCGGTCTGCGGGACGGACATGGTGACCTTGGCCCACCGCTGGCCACCGTTGACCCCGAGCTTCGAGTCGACCGAACCGTCGCCGACATATGCCCCGAAGAACCACATGAGGTCTTCGGTCGTCGCCACCGGAATGCGCAGTCGCGATTCACGCGACCGAGTCGCCGCAAGATGGTCGCCGTACTGGTTGCTATTCGTGAAGGTCGTGGTCAGATTGGGGAAATCGAGCTTGTGCGGCTCGCCGAAGTCGAGGCTCGTGATGGGAACGATCGCCTCGGTCAGGTGATCGGCGCGCACGTACGCGAGCCGGTAGCGCCCGGTCTTCTTCGGCTGATCAGGATCGTAGGTGTAGGAGTAGAACGGGTGGTTGTCGGTGACCCGAAGTCGGCGCTCGCCGACGCGAACCTCACGCACCGGCTGCTCGCCGGAGTACCGCTTGGCCACCACCCTGCGGAACACGAGCTCACCGGCCTGGTCGTCGTAGGCCAGGACCTCGTCGCCCCCGACGACGTCCTGGATGAACTTCAGCCCGCTACGGGTAGTAACTGTCTGGTCACTAGCGAGGCATCCGATATTGCCGTCGATCCACTCCATGCGGCCGCCGGCGGCAACGGCGGTGCGCTTGGTCACTAGGTTGTAGACGTTGTTCGACCAATTCTGGATTGTGGTGTAGCGGACGTGCGCGTCCTTCTTCACGATGATCTCGACTACTGCGGAGTGCAGGCTGTCAGACGAGTAGACAGGCGCGGTACAGCCTTCTACGTAGTGC
>JBKJUS010000021.1:0-5716 GCA_046590575.1 Mycobacteriales bacterium
ATGATCAGAATCCCCCACAGCAGGAACCACGGGTCCCAGAAAAATGCGTGCCACGCCATGGCATGGCGATCCGCATCCGCTGAGGCGCTGAGCACGCCGACTTCCACCAGGACCCCCACTCCGGTGTAGACCAGTCCATAGCCCGCCAGCACGCCCGCTTCGACCCAGGCGAAGCCACGCAGGACGCGCCACCGTGACGAAGTGCCGGTCAACCGGATCGCGGCCAGTGGCAGAACCCCCGCGACCACCTTGAGCAGGACCACAATTGCGAGGAGGCCGACTTCGGAGGCTCCTCCCGATCGCCCTAACCGTTCGAATGCGCCGCCGACGGTGTCGAGCAGCAAGCGGCCACCAGCAGCCCAGTAGGCGCTCACCATCGCCGAGGCGAGCCCCACCACCAGCGCGAACCACGCCGTAGTCGGCAGCTTCGGCACGTCGTCCGGTGGCCGAATCCCACTGATTGCCATGCCGACCATCTTCTCCGCTCCACGGCCCGGCCTTGTTCGAAGAAGTCGCTGGCCAGTCGTCCGGCGTCGATGAAGTGACCGGGCAGCGGTTGCTGCTCGCCGAGTATGCCCAAGATGGGCCGGTGCTCAGACGAGGCTGCCGTTCTCAGCATCTAGGGCTGACCGGCAATAGCCTGCGGGCATGTCCCAGGACGCAGATGTCAGACCCTCACGAGCACCGGCAGCCGACACGATCACCGGCATATTCCCACCGCTGGCGCTATGCGCTGCGCAGGTATTCACGCAGGGCCCGGCGCACGATTTCGGAGACGCTTACGCCTTCGGCTGCCGCACGGGCGGCGGCTTGCTCCCGCAGCTCAGGATCTAGGCGGACCGATCCCACCGCCTTGACCAAGTCGCCCAGCGGAGGCCGCCCTCGGCCTCGCGGCTTGCCCTTCAGCTGCTCAGGCCCGTAGCCCCGCTCGGCCTCATCGGCCAATTGGTTGATGAAGGCGTCGTCGATCGGCGTGCCGTCGCTGGTGTGTCCGTAAGTCTTGTCGGTCGTCATCTGGCACCTCCGAACAGTTCGTCCGCCGTGCTGCGACGCAGCTTCATGGCGTGGATCACCAGCACTCGTTGCCCAGAAAGCGAGAGGACGACCAGTTCGAGCAGATTGCCGGCTGAGTCTGGTCCGGCCAGCAGGACCGGGCTAGGTCATCGCCGAGCTCGATCCAGGCGACTGCCTGGTCGAGGGCATGCCTGATGTCGCCGTCCCCGATACCGTGACGACGAGCCGATGAGTGGATTTCCACACCGAATAAGTGTAGTACGTAAATGGCCTCGACTGCGACGGCTAGGCGTACTGACCAGACAGGTTGGTCAAGCGGGACTGCCCCCTGTCGGTGCCCGTCGCTGTGAGCCACAGACGTCTAACGGGTGCCTAACGAACGGCGTGAGGATGCGGGATACTGGGCGCGTTGGGACGTCACGACCGGGTTGGTCGGAGCGGACCAGCGAGCATGGAACAGATGTTGACGGCATTCGATGACGACCTGCGGCGCGACTACGGATCAAGAGGTTGGGGGTTCGAGTCCCTCCGAGCGCACTCACGGCGGCAGGACGCCGCTAGGCCGCGTCGAAGAGGACTGTCCACCGCTCACCCGAGGAATCCGATGCGCCGCCTCACCGTTGCTAGTGCCGCCGTCATCGCCGCGGGTGTCGTCGCGACACCGAGCCTCGCTGCCCCCAAGCCCAAGCCGATCAACCAGACGGTGCCATTCCGCGACGCGACACTGGACCCGAGCGGCACGGCGGTGGGGAGCGACGGGCACTGCTCTGGACTGCTGCCGCGGGAGAAGGCGTATGCCTTCCAGGCGCCCGCCGCGGGCACCCTCAAGGCCTCGATCAGCGGCTTCAGCGGCGAGTGGGCAATGCAGCTGCGCGACGCCAAGGACAAGGTGCTGGCTGAGGACGACGTGACGGGTGGCTTCGAGACGCTCAGCGTCAAGGTGCGCAAGCCGGGTGTCATCAATGTGCTGCCGTGCAACCTCGCTGGCACACCCGACAGCGTGATCACGCTGGTCTTCACCTTCGCGTAGCGCGAGGGAACCGTCAGCTCTAACGGCCGACATTCACGGTGCGACGGTGATGAACCGACTTTGCTGAGCGTGCCCGGTCTCAACCACGATCGGGCCAGTGCAGTCAAGAGAGTCGACTGTCACATACCGTACGCCGGCGTCGATATCCAGCGGTCCGATCGGGGCATTCTTCGAGATGCTGAACAGCAAGAGAGCGCGGCCCTCGGTGTTCGTCTCCTGGCCAGCGTAGGCGACAGCGGAGTTCCCGGAGACGAGAGTCGACTCGACGAGGGCGAAGGCGAGCGGGGCGCTGCCACCGAGCTGTGCAGCCGCACTGCCGTCAGGCCCGAACCTGGTCACGGTCACAGTGACCTTCACCCGGCTACCGCGTTGATACGCGCTGCGGTCCGGCACAAGCTTGAGATACAGGGTGTCGAGCTCGACCGGCGCGCTCTTGCGCGTGCAGTCGACGCCACGCCCGGCGAACGCGGTCGGGAGCCCAAGACCAGACGTGCCCACGAGTGCGATCACGCAGACCACGCGTGTGACGTTTGGCTTCACGAACGGAGAGTTCTGTGCATGCATTCCAACTCCTGCACAGCTTTCATCCCGCGTCGTCGCCGCGGTAGTCGGGACTTTCGGCCCTGTGTCCGCGCGTCCGTGCGGCTCTACGGTTGAGGCGAGTTCGAAGGACCGGCAGGCCCGTCCCGCCGGCACCGGACCGCACGGCAGACTCCTAGAGGTTGGTCTCAATGAACCACGGCAAGCACACATACGTGATGATCGGGTTCGCTCTCGTAGGTGCGGTCCTGTTCCTGACGGACAACGCCGGCGGACTGCTGTTCTTGCTCTGGCCTCTCGCGTGCGTGGCGATGATGGTCGGGATGATGTGGGGCATGCGGGGCATGGGCCGCAACGGACCCGATCCGGGGGACCACGCCCGCAACGACGACCTGACGCACGCGCACAAGTAGCGCCCCGCCGGTCCGCGACGATTCCCGTCGAGCCGTGCCTCGACAGCGCTGGCTCCGCGTCGCCGGCGGTGCGGCCGAGGAGGTACTGCTCGAAGCGGTGCTCCGGGCGGCCGCCCGTACGGTCCGCCCCGTCGTCCTCGACGCGGGGGCGGGAACTGGGGCCCTTTCGCTGTGTCTTGCACAGGCGCGGCCCGACGTACACCCGGTGCTGATGGACATCTCGCGCCGCCACAGGGAGCTGCGCCCCGACCGAAATATCCGTGCGTCCGCACGGTTGTACGGCTGTAGAGAATGGGAGGCCAAGCGATGCCGACAGATCACGAACACCCCGTCGACCCGGCACGCGTCGCCGAGGCCAAGGCCCGGCTCATCGACACCGAGGAAGCCAGCCGCCTCGCCGGGCTGCTCGGGCTGCTCGCCGACCCGACCCGCGCCCGCATCCTGTACGCGCTCGACCTAGTCGAGGAGCTCTGCGTCGGTGACCTCGCGCTGGCGCTGGATGCCTCCGAGGACGCAGTCGGCTACGCCCTGCGCGTCCTGCGGACCGCCGGCCTGGTCAGCACCCGCAAAGACGGCCGGATCGTCTACTACCGGCTCTCGCCCGGCTTCCCCGAGCCGCTGCGCAACCACTGCCTGCGTGCCCTGGTCGAGCTGTCCCGCACCGTCACCGACACCAATGCCTGACTCCAAGGAGCGCCATGAACGCCACTGACATCGCTGTGGTCGTGGGCGGCATCGCCGTCATCGCCGCCCTCGCCTGGTACTTCTTCGCACCCCGCAAGGCCGTCGGCGCCCAGCTCGAAGGTGGCCGGCAGGTCATCGACATCACCGTCCGCGGCGGCTACTCCCCGAACCTCGTCCGGGTCGAGGCAGGCAAGCCTGTCCGCCTTCGGTTCGACCGGCAGGAGAACAGTGACTGCTCCGCCCGGGTCGTGTTCCCCGACCTGCGCAAGAGCGCGTCGCTCGCCGCGTTCGGCACCACGACGCTCGACCTCGACATCACCGAGCCCGGCGAGTACTCCTGGGCCTGCGGCATGAACATGCTCCACGGGACACTCATCGCCGAGGCGCCCCAGGGCGACCGCGCCGGGCCGGACGTGGCGGACTCGGACCGGGAGACCGCCCGCGCCGTGGGCGTCGGCCCGCGCTTAGACGCCGGTCCAGGTCGCGATCGGGCCGAGTTCGCGCTGCCCGGCGCGCTGCGAAGTCTGCCGACCGACGTCGCCCGTGCCGAGGCCGAGCTCCGCGCCGTCGCCGGTGTCGAGGACGCGCAGGTCAACTTCGGCATGGAGCGGGCCGTCGTCATGTACGACCCCGACCTGATCACCGCCGACGGTCTGACGCAGGCCGTCGCGAAGGCCACCGGCTTCGCCGCCCGCCTCCGCGCCGACCCCGGCAGCGCCGACACTGAGGATGCCGAGGCAGCCGACCGCAAGGCGGAGGTCCGGGACCTGAAGATCCGCGTCGGGTTCGGGGCGCTGCTGACCCTCCCGGTGCTGTACGCCTCGATGGTGATGGGCTTGTTCGGTGAGCAGTACGTCCCGGACGTGTTGGAGAGCCGTTGGGTGCAGCTGGCCCTGACCATTCCGGTGTTCGCGTGGATCGGCTGGCCCATCCACTCGACCGGCTGGCGGGCACTGCGCAACCGCAGCGCGGAGATGAACAGCCTCATCGCGCTCGGCACCCTCGCCGCGTTCGGCTACAGCGCCGTCGCTACCGTCGCCCCGGACGTCCTCCCGGAAGGCGTGAGCGAGGTTTACTACGAGGTCGTCTCGTTCATCGTCACCGTCATCCTGCTCGGACGGCTCGTCGAGGCCCGGGCCCGGGCCGGCACCGGCGACGCGATCCGTGCTCTCATCGGACTGGTCCCTGCGACTGCACGCGTCGTCCGCGACGGCCTGGAGGTTGAGATCCCGGTCGGCGACGTGCAGGTGGGCGACCAGATCCGCGTGAAGCCGGGCGAGAAGATCCCCGTCGACGGCGAGCTAATCACTGGCACGTCGAACGTCGACGAGTCGATGGTCACCGGGGAGAGCGTCCCGGTCGCCAAAGACAAGGGCGACGAGCTGATCGGCGCGACGGTCAACCAGACGGGTGCGTTCACCATGCGCGCCACCCGGGTCGGGGCTGACACCGCCCTCGCGCAGATCATCAAGCTCGTCCAGGAAGCTCAGACGTCTAAGGCCCCGATCCAGCGGGTCGTCGACGCGGTGGCGAGCTACTTCGTCCCGGCCGTGCTCTTCCTGGCTGTGGCCACGTTCGTCGCTTGGTTCGTCCTCGGCCCAGAGCTCCCGCTCGCCGTCGTCGCCACGGTCAGCGTCTTGATCATCGCCTGCCCCTGTGCGCTGGGGCTCGCCACACCGCTGTCGATCATGGTCGCGACCGGCAAGGGCGCGCAGTCGGGCGTTCTCGTCAAGAGCGCCGAGGCCTTGGAGACCGCGCACAAGCTCCACACGATCGTGCTCGACAAGACCGGCACGATCACCCGCGGCAAGCCGTCCCTGACCGACGTCGTGACCGTGGGCGGGCACGACCGGGACGCGCTGCTGCGGCTCGTCGCCGCCGCCGAGGTGGACAGCGAGCATCCCCTCGCCGCAGCCATCGTCGCCGGCGCCAGGGACAAGGGCCTGGACCTGCCGACCGTCACGACGTTCGACTCGGTCACCGGGAAGGGCGTCCGGGCCACCGTCGACGGGCGCGAGCTGCTCATCGGCAATGC
>JBKJUS010000174.1:0-2876 GCA_046590575.1 Mycobacteriales bacterium
GCCGTAGATCTTGGGCCGGTCACCGTCCAGCACATTGGTGATCTGACGCGGGATGAACTTCTCCACGTGCTGCCAGGGCCCGTAGTTGTTGGAGCAGTTGCTGATCGTGGCCCGAACGCCGAAGCTGCGCACCCAGGCCCGCACCAGGTGGTCGGAGCCGGCCTTGGCGGCGCTGTACGGGCTGCTCGGGTTGTACGGCGTCGACTCGGTGAAGCGCTGGGGGTCGTCGAGCTCGAGATCGCCGTAGACCTCGTCGGTCGAGATGTGGTGCAGCCGGGTGCCGTGACGTCGGGCTGCCTCGAGCACGCAGAACGTGCCGACCAGGTTGGTCTGGATGAAGGGGCCCGGCTCGGTCAGGGAGTTGTCGTTGTGCGACTCGGCGGCGAAGTGCACGATCGCGTCGTGCCCCGCGGCGAGGCTCTCCACCAGCACTTGGTCGGCGACGTCACCCACCACCAGGCTCACCCGCTCGGCCGGCAACCCGGCGATGGACTCGCGCGAGGCGGCGTAGGTGAGCTTGTCGAGCACGGTCACCACCGCGTCGGTGTGGAGCACGAGGTGGTGGACGAAGTTGGAGCCGATGAAGCCGGCGCCGCCGGTCACGAGGATGCGCTTCACGCCATCACCGTAGGACACCGGCGACCGGGTCGGTCAGTAGGCGCCGTGCGAGCGAGCGACCACGCCGAGGGTCTTCACGAGGATCGAGACGTCCTGGAGCATCGACCAGTTGTCGACGTAGTAGAGGTCGAGTCGGATCGCCTCGTCGAACGACAGGTTCGAGCGGCCCGAGACCTGCCAGAGCCCGGTCAGCCCCGGTCGTACGTGCAGGCGCCGCGACGTGTCGCCCTGGTACTGCGAGACCTCCTGCGGCAGCGGCGGTCGCGGACCGACGAGGCTCATCTCGCCGCGCAGCACGTTGAGGAGCTGCGGGAGCTCGTCGACGGAGAAGCGTCGCAGCCAGCGACCGGGCTTGGTGATCCGCGGGTCGTCGGCCATCTTGAAGAGACCGCCGTCGAAGCCGGACTGGGTGTGGAGCTGGGCGAGCCGCTGCTCGGCGTCGACCCCCATCGTGCGCAGCTTGAGCAGCGAGAACTCCTGCCCGTCACGTCCGGTGCGGACCTGACGGAAGAAGATAGGCCCGCCGTCGTGGAGCTTGACGCTCAGCGCCGCGAGGCACAGGAGCGGCAGGGCCAGGAACAGCAGCCCGAGGGACCCCGCGACATCGAGCAGCCGCTTGCCCCAGCGAGCCGCGTCCGTGGCGCGGGGCAGGTCGAGGTGGATGAGGGGAAGACCGCCGACCGGTCGGATGCGGACCCGGTCGCCGGAGACCCCGGCGATGCTCGGAGCCACGACCACCTGGACGTCGTGGTGCTCGAGGTCCCAGGCGATCCGTCGCATCTGGGCTGCGGAGGTCAGCCCGCCGCTGGCGAAGAAGACGATGTCGGCGCCCGAGGCCAGGACCTGCTCGGTAATGGCGTCGCAGTTGCCCACTACCGGGATGCCGGCGTCGGTCTCGGGGGCGGGGTCGTTGGCGGGCGTGAGGCAGCCCATCACCTGGTAGCCCAGACGCTTCTCGCGCGTGATGACCGTGGCGACCTCGTCGACGCCGACGCGACTGCCGACGATGAGCACCTGGTGCTGGAGGGCACCGAGACTGCGCGCCGTGTGGACGATCTTGCGCAGCGCGAGCCGCCCGACGAACAGGCAGAAGATGCCGAGGGCGAAGGTGACGAAGAAGAAGCCTCGTGAGAGCGAGTAGTTGAGCAGGAAGCAGCCCACGCCCACGAGCCCACCGGCGCTGAAGCTCGCAACGCCCACGCGACGGAACTCGTCGGTGCCGGCCTCGAAGACGCTCTTGGTGTAGCCGCCGGCGAAGAGGAGCGCCAGCATCCACGTCAGGACGATGGCCGGTCCGGCGTAGATCACGGTGCTCTCGAGCTCGGCGCTGGTCTCGAAGAACTGCCACTGCTCACGAATCAACCCGGCCAACACTGCGCTGATCGAGATCAGGACGAGGTCCAGGACGAAAGCCGTGGAGGGGAGGTAGCCCAGGGCGCGCGAACGGGCTACAGACTGAAGCCACGTGCTTCGCTGCGTCATCATGCTCATGGTGGGCAATCTTATCGACCTTAGGGGATCAGTTCGGCCCCGCGGGACCACCACGACGTACACACGGGGGGAAAGTTTCGGTGTCGATACCTCACCGGGTACTCAGGCGGGTACGTCGGCGGTACGTCATGCTGGCCCGATGAAGGGAATCATCCTCGCCGGGGGCACCGGCAGCCGGCTGCACCCGATCACCCACGCGGTAAGCAAGCAGCTGATGCCGGTCTACGACAAGCCGATGATCCACTACCCGCTGTCCACGCTCATGCTGGCGGGGATCCGTGAGGTGCTGGTGATCACCACACCGCACGAGGCCGAGCAGTTCGTGCGGCTGCTCGGGGACGGCTCGGCCCTTGGCCTCGAGATCTCCTACGCCACACAGCCGTCTCCGGACGGACTGGCGCAAGCGTTCCTGATCGGGGAGGGCCACATCGGCTCCGACCGGGTGGCGCTCGTGCTCGGCGACAACATCTTCTACGGCTCCGGGCTCGGCACCCGGCTGCGGCGCTTCAAGGATCTCGACGGCGCTGCTGTCTTCGGCTACCGGGTCGCCAACGCCTCGGCGTACGGCGTCGTGGAGTTCGACGACGACTATCGGGCTATCTCGTTGGAGGAGAAGCCGGCCGAGCCGCGCAGCAGCTTCGCGGTGCCGGGGCTGTACTTCTACGACAACGACGTCGTCGGGCTCGCCCGCGACCTCACCCCCTCAGCCCGCGGCGAGCTCGAGATCACCGACCTCAACCGTCGCTACCTCGAGCAGGGGCGGCTCC
>JBKJUS010000016.1:0-29031 GCA_046590575.1 Mycobacteriales bacterium
AGCCAGCGAGGACGCATCGATACGACAGGCGCGGTCACCCCGACCGCCAGCGTGGTCATGCCGTGTGCATCGGCATCCTCACGCGTGGGCTGAATTCCCCGCGAGTCAGTCGGCAACAGCCACCAGTCGGTCTGCGACGGCTCGTAGGGCGATGGCGGCGGGATGATCAGCAGTGAGCTCGAGGGAGCTGCCGTCGGCGAACCCGAACCCGACCGCAGGAAGCCTCGGTGGGGCGGGCTGTGCAGGCGGAGCGGCCGGCGGGAGGCTCTCACGCAGACCGGGCAGTGCGACGTCGTCCAACACGGTCGCCGCATGCTGCAGCGCAACGAGGTCGAGGTCCTCGGGAGCCCAGGGCTCGAGCGGGCCGTGGTGCCCGATGAACACCACGCGGCCAGCGGCGTGCCGACCACGGGCGCGGCGGCGCAACGGCCACCACATGGCGTTAGGCCCGGGCGGGCTGGGCGTCGAGCGTGTCGACGACGGCGTACAACAGCGCTAACAGGACTGCCTTGACGCTTTCCCGATCGACGGCGTCGCAGGGGACGACCGGCACGTCGTGTTCCAGGTCGAGCACCGTCCGCACGCGCGCCTCCTCGAGCTCATCCAGCCCGTTGGAGCGGTTGAGTGCCACGACAAAGGGCACGTTTGCCATCTTTCGGAACGCCTCGAGGATGCCCCGTGCCTCCTCGATGGAGTCTTCGCGCGAGACGTCGATGAGCACGATGTAACCGAGCATGCCCTCGCCGAGGATCTCCCACATGAAGTCGAAGCGTTCCTGGCCGGGCGTGCCGAAGAGGTAGAGCACCAGGTCGCGGTCGATCGTGATGCGGCCGAAGTCCATGGCGACCGTTGTCTCGTTCTTCCGCGACCGGGTCGAGTCGGTGATGTCTTTCTCCGTCGACAGCACGGTGATCTCGCTGATCGTGCGGATCAGCGTCGTCTTGCCGGCTGCGAACGGCCCGGTGACAACGATCTTCACGGCCGTGCCGTGGTGCTTCTTGCGCGGTGGCATGACCTAGAGCCCCCTGACGCCGGCGATGAGCCGGAGGAGCAGGCTCTTGTTCACGCTCGGGTCTCGTTCGATGAGTGAGCTGCCGATGAGCTGCACCTCAGCCAGCGCAGCGGAGCCATCGGTGAGGTGCGATCCGTTGGATGCCGCGGACGCCGTGACTGAAGCACGACGCGCGGCGGGTACGGCGACCGGGTCCTCGGGGAAGTCGGGCTGACGGCTCATGATCGGGTCAGGTCGGGCCGGCACCACCGGCGGCGCGGCCACAGCCCGCTCCCCGGCAGGAGCGGACCTACGACGCGACGAAGGCGCCTCAGCACGTCCCTCCAGGTCTGACAGGGTGGCCTGGCGGCGCAGCAGCGCCTCGACGCCGCCCTCCTCGTCCTGAGAGTCCACGGGACGAACAGCGACGAGTCCCCGGTCGACGAGGGACGCGAGGGTCTGCACCGTCGCAAACTCACCCCGCCCGGTGATGGCGACGAGCTGGCTTACGGTCCGGTCCCCGTCTACCAGGGCCAGGAGCGCCCACTCCTCGACAGAGAGTGTGGTCTGCGCCGCCGAAGGCGTCAGAGTGACCGTGACGGGAGCATCCGGCGAGGGGACCTTGTGGGTGAGCTGCTCCCACTTCTCCAGGCGCGCACGGCCTTCCGCGACGAGGTCCTCGACGACGAGGGACACGGCAAGGTCATCGGGGTTGGCCTCGTCGACGGCAAAGGCGAACTCACCCTCCGCCCAGCGCAGCAGGTCGAAAACAGCGTCCGTGGCGTGCTCGACGACATGCTCGTGCAGCACGCCCTCCTCGACCGCACCGATGTCGTGCAGCGCCTTGACGAGGCCGAGTCCGGGATTCGCCTTGACCTCTGCCACGGCGACCCCGAGGGCCTCGTCGTCCACCAGGCCACTGCCGACCAGGCGGCGACCGAGCGACTGGCGCGAGATGTCTGAGCTGCCGCCAGTGACCGAGCCGGTCGCGAAGTAGACCACGCCCTCGGCTCCAGGCTTGGTGATGTGCAGCGCACCGCTCTTCTTGGTGAAGCACAGCAGCTGGAAGATGTCCGGGAGGCTGAAAGCCTCTAGGTTGCCCTCAAGATTCATGAGTCGTCTCCGTGGTCACAGTCGGGTTAGGACCACGCCGAACCGGGCGCGTCGGTGCCTCCGACGGCATACGGAGCGTAGGTCGCCGGCTCCGCGTAGCCATTGATGACCGAAGCGGCGGGCTCGTACGCCGGAAGCGACTCGAGCTCAGCGAGGGTGCTCGCGGTGCTGGCGGCCGCTGACTCGGGCTCGTCCCGTAGCGCATCGGCGACCTTGGCAGCAGCACGCTTCACCTCGTAGAGCATCAGCCCGGTCTTGGCGCCCTTGGCCGCCACTGCGACCAGGACCGCCTCGTCCTCGGCGGAGATCAGGAAGACCGTGCCGTGCTCGCCCTCGATGAAGACCTGGGACAGCGCACCCCGGCCGAGACCTTCGGTCGCGCGCTCACCAAGGCTGAGCAGTGCCGCGCTCATCGCGGCCACCCGGTCCTCGTCCATGCCCTCGGGCAGCGCCGACGCCATAGGCAGGCCGTCGAAGGAGACCACCGCCGCCGCCTCGATCTCAGTCGTCGCGCCGAGCAGATCGCGCAGGACCCGCTCCAGCTGGCTCGAACGTGACTCCTCGCTGCGGTGCACTGACATGGGACGCCCTTCACGATGGCCGGCTTGCACATCATTCCTTCCCGACCATCGGCGGCGGTCTCGTTTGGCTTGAATAGTCCAAATGGGCTAGTTGGCCCGACCGCCGACCGTCAGTGGAGCTCGACGAGCTGGTCTGCGGACACAGTGTGGCCAGTAACAGCACGGATCGCGTACGACGCCTGGTGGGCCAGCAGTCGCACTCCCCCGACGACCGACGCACCGGCAGCGTGGGCAGCGGCGGCGAGTGGAGTTGGCCACGGCACATAAAGCGCCTCCACGAGCGGCAGACCAGCGGGCCATGGCACCGTTGCGACGAGGGTGTCCGACGCGCCGGCCGGCGTCGTCTGCACCACGACCGGTACGTCACCGAGAGCATCGGCGCCTGACGGCCATGCCTCCAGCCGGATCTCGACACCGCACCGGGCACCAACCGCGAGCAGTCCGATGGCTCGTCCGGCGTCCCGCACCCGAACCGAGACGGTCTCCGCACCCATTCGGGCGAGGGCCGCGACGGCAGCACGCGCCGTACCTCCACCACCGAGCACTATCGGAGCCGACCGGTCGGCGACGACCGCACCGACCTCTGCGAGGCATGCCTGGAGCCCCGGCACGTCGGTGTTGAGACCATGTCGCGCGCCGTCAGCGCTGAAAACAACCGTGTTGACCGCACCGACCGCTGCCGCGGCGGCGTCCAACGTGTCCACGAGTGGCACCGCGGCGAGCTTCAGCGGCATCGTCAGGGACACGGCTACCCACTCCCCCGACGCCGACATGTCGGCGAACATGGCGGGCAACATCTCCGCTGAGCACTCGATCGCGTCGTAGGTCCAGTCGAGACCAAGTGCCTCGTACGCCGTGCGCCACAGGCGCGGTGACAGTGAGTGCGCGACCGGCAAGCCGAGCACCGCGCACCGCCGCGGCCCTTCGGTCACGGCGTCACTGGACGCCAGTGATCTTGGTACGGCGCCCGGACGGCAAGGGTGGTGACGGTAGTGAGGGCAGCGGCGCGCGGCACCTAGCACTCGCCGAGGACATTGCAGCGGTACTTCTTCACGTTCGCCAGGAACTCGTTGTAGGACTCGGAGAAGGCGGAGTTGCCCGCCTTGTCGATGACCACGAAGTAGAGCCACGGGCCCGGCTCCGGGTCGACCGCGGCGGCGATCGAGTCCTCGCCCGGGGAGTTGATGGGTCCTGGTGGCAGGCCCACCCGGCGGTAGGTGTTGTAGGGCGACGCGACCTCGAGGTCCTTGAAGAGGATCCTGGTCTTGACCTCTCCCCGCTCGGCGAAGACGTACTTCACCGTCGAGTCGAACTCCAGCTTCTGACCCTTCTCGAGCCGGTTGAAGACGACCCGGGAGACCTTGCCGCGCTGGTCGTCCTTCGGAGTTTCAGCCTCGACAAGCGACGCGATCGTCAACACGTCGAGCGGGCTCAGGTCGAGTGCTTGGGCGCGCTCCACCAGACCGGTCTCCGCCGCCGCCACCTCAAAGCGCGCCACCATCGTCGCAAGCACGTCGACCGCGGTGTCGCCCGGCTCGACGTCATAGGTCGCCGGGAACAGGAACCCCTCTGCGCGGCCCTTGGCGTAGGCCGGCAGACCGAGCGCGGCAGCATCCTTGACCGCGGCCTGCAGATCGGCGAGCGGAACGTCGTCGACCGAGCGGGCGATGATCTCCAACGTCTTGCCGACCGAGGTGCCCTCCGGGATCGTGAAGCGACCGCGGATCCGCGCCTTCGGGTCGAGGAAGAGCGCGAGTGCATCCGCGGCCCGCATCTCGAGCCGCAACCGGTAGAAGCCCGGCTGGATCGAAAGCGACCGCTCGTCGGCGAGCGCCGCCTCACGGAAGGCTCGAGCGCTCTTGACCACCCCCCGTTCGGCGAGCACCACCCCGATCGCTCCGCTCGACGCACCCGCCGGCACCTCGACGATCGCTTCACCGCGGCCGGGCCCCGGGAAGTCGGGTGCGGAGGTGCCGACCAGGCGGTTGTAAAGGGTGCGGCCACCCACCACGGCACCGCCGGCGATGAGCACCAGGACGGCCAGGACGGCGATCACACCTAGCCCGCGTCGTCGCCGACGCGGCAGCGTGGGCGCAGGACTGAGAACGTCGTACGGGGTCTCGGAGTCGTGCTCGGTCACGCGGGCTCCCGCGGCAGGCTGTCGAGGGCGCTCTGCAGGATCACGACAGCTGCCGCCTGGTCGACGACATGGCGGCGCTCCCTCGACCGTATCCCGCGGGCGGCGAGCGAGCGTTCTGCCGACACGGTCGACAGGCGCTCATCCACCAGCCGCACCGGCACGGGCGCGATCAGCTCGTGCAGCGCAGCGGCGTACGCCGTCGCCTGCTGGGCCGCTGTGCCGAGCGCACCGGAGAGGTGCCGCGGCAGGCCGACGACCACCTCGACTGCCTCCTGCTCGAGGACGATGGCGGCCAGCTCGGCCAAGTCGGTGCCATGTGCCATGTCGCGGCCGAGGGTCGCGAGAGGGGTCGCGAGGATTCCGTCCCGATCACTGACCGCCACCCCGACCCGCACCGAGCCCACGTCGACGCCGATCCGTACCCCCAGCCGGGCGGTGCTCACGTCATCACCGCTGGGCGCGGACCCGGCCGGGTTCGACTCCGCGGTACGCCGACGACACGCGCCGAGTGTTGCGTCGTACCGCGGAGGCGAGCGACATAGCCGATCGCATCGGTCTCCGGCGAACGTGCTGACGCCCGGACGCGGCGGCAGTCACGACGGCGGGGCAACCTGCTGGGCGACGAGCGCAGGGGCCAGAGCGAGGGCCTCGGGGATGCCGGCCACGCGGGTGCCACCGCCGACGGCAACATCCGGTGAGCCCCCGCCGCCGCCACCGAGCACAGGTGCCAGTGACCGCACCAACGCCCCCGCCTGCAGCCCCCGTGCCTGCGCACCCGCGCCGACCGCGACAAGAACCTGCGCCTTGCCCTCCCCCGGCACCGCGATGACCACGACCGCCGGGCGGCCCGGCTCGAGCCGGCCCCGCACATCTAGCGCCAGCTTGCGCGCGTCGTCGATGCTCGTGCCCGTCGGCACCTCGTACGTCGCCAGCGCTACCCCGCCTACGTCGACCGCGGAGTCGGCGACGGCACCCGCCGCCTGAAGGACTGCCCCAGCCCGCAACCGGTCGAGCTCCTTCTCGGTGTCGCGCAGCTTGTCGATGAGCGCCGCCACGCGGTCCGGGATCTCCTCGGGCTGGGCCTTTAACAGCTCGGCCAGCCCGGACACGAGCAGGTGCTCCTTGGCGAGGAAGCGGAACGCGTCGATCCCGACCAGCCCCTCGACCCGGCGTACGCCGGCGCCGATCGAGGACTCCCCCAGGATCTTGACCAGCCCGAGCTGCCCAGATCTCGCCGCGTGGGTGCCGCCGCAGAGCTCACGGGCGTAGTCGCCGACCTCCACGACCCGCACCTCGTCGCCGTACTTCTCGCCGAAGAGCGCCATCGCGCCGATGCGCCGGGCCTCGTCCTGCGACGTGACGAAGGCACGCACCTCGAGGTCGTCGATGAGGACGGAGTTGACCTCGTCCTCGACGTCGGCCAGCACTGAAGGCGGCACCCCGGCGCTCGCGTGGAAGTCGAAGCGCAGCCGGCCGGGCGCATTCATCGACCCGGCTTGGGTCGCCGTCTCCCCCAGCGCCCCACGGAAGGCGCGGTGGATGAGGTGCGTCGCTGTGTGCGCGCGGCTGATCGCCCGACGGCGTTCGACGTCGATCTCGGTCTGCACGGCCGCGCCGGTCACCACTTCACCGCGCACCACCCGCGCCCGGTGTACGACGAGGTCAGCAATAGGACGCTGCGTGTCGAGCACCTCGAGCTCGACCCCGTCGAGCCAGAGCCGCCCGGCGTCGGCGAGCTGCCCGCCGGCCTCGGCGTAGAACGGCGTGCGATCGAGGACCACCTCGACCTCGTCACCTTCGCGGGCTGACGTCACGACCCCGTCGGCGCCAAGCAGCCCGCGCACGTGCGCCTCGCCGGACACCGTGTCGTAGCCGGTGAAGACGGTCGGCCCAGCGTCATCGAGAAGCGCGCGGTACGCCGACACGTCGGCGTGGCCGACCGCCTGGGACTTGCGGTCGGCCTTCGACCGCTGCCGCTGCTCGGCCATCAACCGCCGGAAACCGTCTTCGTCGACAGTCAGCCCCTGCTCGGCCGCCATCTCCAGGGTCAGGTCGATGGGGAACCCATACGTGTCGTGCAGCGCGAAAGCCCGGTCGCCGGAGAGCACCCCGCCCGCCGTGCGCGCCTCGGGCACCGCGTTGTCGAAGAGCGTCGCGCCCTTGGTCAGAGTCTCGAGGAACGTCGTCTCCTCGGCGACGGCCAGAGTGAGGATGCGAGACGCGTCGGTCACCAGCTCGGGGTACTGCGGACCCATCGCCGCGATGCTCGCCTCGATGAGCTGCTGCATCGACGGCTTCGACGCGCCCAGCAGCCGCATCGAGCGCGTCGTACGCCGCATGATCCGACGCAGGACGTATCCCCGCCCCTCGTTGCTCGGCGACACGCCGTCGCCGAGCAGCATGAGCGCAGTGCGCGCGTGGTCGGCAACGACCCGCAGCCGGACGTCGGCTTGCGAGTCCGCGCCGTAGCGCGTCCCGCTGAGCGTTGAGGCTCGGTCGAGGATCGCCCGCGAGGTGTCGATCTCGTAGAGGTTGTCGACTCCTTGCAGCAGCGTCGCAACGCGCTCGAGACCCATCCCGGTGTCGATGTTCTGCTTCGGCAGCTCGCCGAGGATGGGGTAGTCGTCCTTGCCCGTGCCTGGCCCGCGCTCGTACTGCATGAAAACGAGGTTCCAGAACTCGAGGTAGCGCTCCCCGTTGACGGCCGGCCCGCCCTCTTCGCCGTACGCCGGACCGCGGTCGTAGTTGAGCTCCGAGCACGGGCCGCAGGGGCCGGGCACGCCCATCGACCAGTAGTTCTCGCTCTTGCCGAGGCGTTGGATGCGCTCTGCGGGCACGCCGACGCCACGCCACAGCTCGTATGCCTCGTCGTCGTCGAGGTAGACCGTCGGCCAGATCAAGTCGGCTTCGAGCCCGTAGCCGCCGTCGGTCTGGGACTTGGTGGCCAGGTCCCAGGCCAGCTCGACCGCGCGAGCCTTGAAGTAGTCGCCGAAGCTGAAGTTGCCGGCCATCTGGAAGAACGAGCCGTGCCGCGTCGTCTTGCCGACCTCGTCGATGTCGAGAGTGCGCACGCACTTCTGCACGCTGGTCGCGCGCGGCCACGGTGCGGGCTGCTCACCGAGGAAGTACGGCTTGAAAGGCACCATGCCAGCGTTGACGAGGAGCAGCGTCGGGTCGTCGGCAATCAGACTGGCGCTCGGCACCACCTGGTGGTCACGCGAGGCGAAGTGGTTGAGGAATCGGCGGTGGATCTCGTCGGAGCGCATCGGCCTATTCTGCCGCAGTCCCGCCGAGCCCCAGAGCAGTTATCAGCTCGTCCTCGCGCTCGGCCATCCCGAGCCGGATCTCCGTCGTGAAACCGCGCACCGACTCGGCCAGACCGGCAATCGCACCGGTCAGCGCGCCACCGAGCTGGGTGGGCCGGAGCGACTCCGTCGTACGCCGGAGCCGCCGGGCTACCAGGATGCCGCCGCTGGCTCCCAAGCCGATGCCGAGCGCCGTCCAGAAGATCCGCTTCATCTAGCGGCCCTTCTTGGCGGCCTTGGCGGCCTTCTTGTTCGACTTGACCGTCGCCTTGACCTCGCGCTCGATGTCGGCCCGCTCCTTGCGCCCGGCCGCTTTGCGTACGCCGTAGCTGAATGCCGCGACCTTGATCAGCGGCCCGCCGAGGGTGGCGCCGAAGAGGCTGACGAGCGCCGCGACGTTGCTCGACACCGTCGCCGCATGCGTGGTGATGGTGTCGATGCGCTCGAGCTGACCGTTGACCTGCACGACTGAAGTGGTCACCTCACCGAGCAGCGGAATGGTGCGGTCGGTGACTCCGATCACCAGCGTCTCGGTCGACTTCAGCACCCTGCCGAGGCGGATCAAGACGTAGCCGAGGAAGAACACGAAGAGCAGCCAGCCGACCGCGAGGGCCAGTAGGAGGAAGTCCTTGGCGCTGAGCAAGTCAGTACTCCTGCCGTGAGGTGTCGTACGCCGATAAAGCGCTGGGCCTGTCTGCGCGCAAAGCGCTGGGCCTGTCTGCGCGCAGAGCGCTGGGCCTGTCTGCGCGCAGAGCGCGGCGCAACTCGATGACCCGCACCTGCGCCTCTCGCTCCGCTCCGTGGTCCGACGGGTGGTAGTAGTCCTTCCCATCCACGGCGTCCGGTGCGTACTGCTGCGCCACCAGCGTTTCGGGGAAGTCGTGAGGATATCGATAGCCCTTGCCGTGGTCGATCTTGGCAGCGCCCTGGTAGTGGCTGTCGCGGAGGTGCGGCGGCACGCCGCCGGCCAGTCCCCGGCGTACGTCGGCGGCGGCGGCACCGAGCGCAGTGACCACGGCATTGGACTTCGGCGCGAGCGCGAGGTGGATCGCGGCCTGCGCCAGGTTGAGCTGCGCCTCGGGCAGCCCGATCATCTCAAGCGCCTGCGCGGCGGCCACCGCGGTCAGCATCGAAGTCGGGTCAGCCAGCCCGATGTCCTCGCTGGCCAGGATCACCATCCGACGAGCGATGAACCGCGGGTCTTCCCCCGCCTCAAGCATCCGGGCGAGGTAGTGCAGCGTGGCGTCGACGTCGCCGCCGCGCATGCTCTTGATGAAAGCGCTGACGACGTCGTAGTGCTGGTCGCCGTCGCGGTCGTAACGCACCGCCGCGCGGTCGATGCTCGACTCGAGGATGGCCAGCGTGACCTCGGCGCTCCCCAGGCCCTTCGCCGCTCCGGCAGCGGCCTCCAGCGCCGTCAGTGCGCGCCGCGCGTCGCCGCCGGCCACCCGCAGCAGGTGCTCGACCGCTTCCTCGGCAAGGGTGACTTCGCCGGCCAGACCGCGCTCGTCGACCAGGGCTCGGCGAACGACGGCCAGCAGGTCACCGTCGGTCAGCGGCTCCAGCCGGAGCAGCAGCGACCGGGACATCAGCGGGGCGATGACGGAGAAGAATGGGTTCTCAGTCGTCGCCGCGACGAGGGTGACCCAGCGGTTCTCCACCGCCGGGAGCAGGGCGTCCTGCTGGGTCTTGGAGAAGCGGTGCACCTCGTCGATGAACAGAACGGTCTGCGCGCCGTACATCGCCAGACCCTCGCGGGCCGCCTCGATCACTGCCCGCACGTCCTTCACCCCTGCGGTGACTGCGGACAGTTCGACGTAGCGGCGCTGGGTGGCGGCCGACACCACGTGCGCCAGCGTCGTCTTTCCGGTGCCCGACGGCCCCCACAAGATCAGGGAAAGCGGGGCGTCACCCTCCACGAGGCGGCGCAGCGGAGTTCCCGGGCCGAGCAGGTGACGCTGCCCGACCACCTCGTCGAGGGTACGTGGGCGCATCCGGACCGCCAGCGGAGCCACTGCCGCCTCCGCCGTCGTACGCGCCTCGTCGAAGAGCGAGTTCTCCACGTGAGCGACCCTACCCGCGGAGTCGATGGCGCCTGACCCGACCCCCCCACACCTCGACTTCACCCACCAAAACCACCTGAAACGGGCCGAAAACCGACTGTAGCGGTGGTTTTAGTGGGTGAAGTCGAGGTTGTGGGTGAAGTCGAGGTTGTGGGTGGTGGCGGCGGGTGGGTCAGGCCTGGGGAGCAGCGGGAGCGGGAGCGTCGATGCCGGCTTCCTTGCGCTGGACCGGGGTGATCGCCGTCGGGGCACCGGTCAGTGGGTCGCCGCCGGAAGAGGTCTTCGGGAAAGCCATGACCTCGCGGATGGAGTCTTGGCCAGCCAGCATCGCCGCGAGCCGGTCCATGCCGATGGCAATCCCCCCGTGCGGCGGTGGGCCGTACTCGAACGCTTCGAGGAGGAAGCCGAACTTGTCCTTCGCCTCTCCTTCGGTGAGCCCGATCGTGTCGAAGACCCGCTTCTGCATCTCACTGCGGTGGATACGGATCGAGCCCCCGCCGAGCTCGACGCCGTTGAGAACCACGTCGTAGGCCCGCGCCAGCGCTGCGGCCGGGTCGTCCGTGAAGGTGTCCTCCCACTCGACCGCAGGAGCAGTGAACGGGTGGTGGACGGCGGTCCAGCCGGTCACGCCGTCTGGTCCGGCGTCGGTCGGCTCGAACATCGGCGCGTCGGTGACCCAGAGGAAGGCCCACTCGCCTGGCGTACGCAGGCCGAGCCGGCTGCCGATCTCGACACGTACGGCGCCCAGCAGGTCCAGTGCGTCGCGGCGTGGACCCGCCGCGAAGAAGATTGCGTCGCCCGGTGCGGCACCGCACGCCTCCACCAGGCCCGCCAGCTCAGCTTCAGAGAGGTTCTTGACCACCGGTCCGGTCAAGGTGGCATCGGGCTGGGCAAGGACGTAGGCGAGACCCTTGGCGCCGCGACCGCGAGCCCACTCCTGCCAACCGTCGAACTCCTTGCGGGTCAGCGACGCCCCGCCCGGGTACACCACCGCGCCGACGTGTTGAGCTTGGAAGACCCGGAACTGCGTCGACGCGAACCGGGCCGTCAGGTCGACCAGCTCCAGCCCGAACCGCAGGTCGGGCTTGTCCGAGCCGTAACGAGTCATCGCCTCGCCGAAGGGCATCCGCGCAAAGGGCGTCGGGATCTCGATCCCCAGCACCTCGCGCCACACCGCGGCCAGCAGCGTCTCGGTGAGGGAGTAGATGTCCTCCTCGTCGAGAAAGGACATCTCCACGTCGAGCTGGGTGAACTCCGGCTGCCGGTCGGCGCGCAGGTCCTCGTCGCGATAGCACCGGGCGATCTGGTAGTAGCGCTCAAAACCGGCCACCATGAGCAGCTGCTTGAACAGCTGCGGGGACTGCGGCAGGGCGTACCACGTGCCGGGCTGCAGCCGGCACGGCACCAGAAAGTCCCGGGCTCCCTCCGGCGTCGATCGCGTCAGCGTGGGCGTCTCGATGTCCACGAAGTCGTGCGCGTCCATCACTTGGCGGATGATCCGGGTCGCCTTCGCCCGGGTGCGCATGGCCGCGGCGGCCTCCGCCCGACGCAGGTCGAGGTAGCGGTAGCGAAGGCGGACGTACTCGTCGACCTCGCCCTGTTGGCCCTCCACCTGGAACGGCAGTGGCGCAGCTGCCGACAGCACCTCGACGCCGCTTGCCGTCACTTCAATGTCGCCGGTCGCCAGATCGGGGTTGGTGTTGCCCTCGGGGCGCAGCCCCACGGTGCCGCGCACCAGAACGCAGTACTCCCCGCGCAGGTCGTGGGCCTGCGCAGCCGGCTCGCCCTCGCGGAAGACCACCTGGACGATGCCGCTGGCGTCACGGACGTCGATGAAGATCACGCCGCCGTGGTCCCGGCGGCGAGCCACCCAGCCCGCGAGCGCGACGGTCTCACCGTCATGCTCGCGACGCAGCGCGCCGGCTTGGTGGGTGCGGATCACGTGACGATCTCCTTCTGGGTCAAGGCTTCTGGGTGCGCTGCGCTGATGGTGGGGTGCAGATCTGCGTCCGGAGGCGACCACGTCGACGGATCGGCCTGGGCCTGCTCGCCGGACCGGATGTCCTTCACCTCGTGCGACGCATCAGCCGACGCGGGGAACCAGACGTAGGGGATGCCGCGGCGATCGGCGTAGCGGATCTGCTTGCCGTACTTCGCCGCTTCGGGCGCCACTTCGGTCGGGATTCCGCGCGACCGCAGAGCTGCGGCGACGCGGTCGCACGCCGGGCGCGCAGGTTCGTCGGGCAGCGCGACGAGTACGCAGGTCGGCACTGCGCGGCTGGCGCTGACGAGACCCCGGCCGAGCAGCCGGCTGAGCAGCCGCGTCACGCCGACCGAGATGCCGACCCCGGGGTACGTCGTCGTGCCGTCGCTCGCCAACGCGTCGTAGCGCCCACCGGAGCAGATCGAGCCGAGGTCGGGGTGTCCAAGCAGCTGCGTCTCATAGACCGTGCCGGTGTAGTAGTCGAGCCCGCGGGCGATCTTCAGGTCGGCCACGAGCAGGCCCGGTGCGTGCTCTGCGGCGGCGTCCATCACCCGAGCGAGCTCCTCAAGGCCCTGATCGAGGAGGTCGTGGCTGACACCGAGCGCGCGCACGAGGGGGACGAAGGAGCTGTTCGGCGTGCAGATACCCGCCAACGCGAGGCACGAGGCGGCTTGTGCCTCGGTCAGGCCGTCTGCGACGAGCAGCTCACGCACGGCCTTGTCGCCCACCTTGTCGAGCTTGTCCACCGTGCGCAGGACGGCTGCCACCGACTCCTGGGCGACGCCGAGCCCGAGACAGAAGCCCTCGACCACGCGGCGATTGTTGACCGAGATCCGCCAGGGGGGCAGCGGTAGCCGGTTGAAGGCGTCGACGACCACCAGCGGCAGCTCGACCTCGTGGTGGAAGCCGAGGGTGTCCCGGCCGATCACATCGACGTCAGCCTGGGTGAACTCGCGGAATCGACCGTCCTGAGGTCGCTCGCCGCGCCACGCCTTCTGGATCTGGTACCGCCGGAACGGGAAGCTCAGCTTGCCGGCGTGTTCGACGACATACCGCGCCAGCGGCACGGTGAGGTCGAAGTGGAGCCCGAGTCCGGAATCGTCGCCCTCGCGCTCAGCGTGCAAGCGGCGTACGACGTAGATCTCCTTGCTGGTCTCCCCCGAGTGCACCAAGGCGTCCAGCGGCTCTAATGCGCGCGTCTCGACGGACGAGAAGCCGTAGAGCTCGAAGACCGAGCGGAGCGTGTCGAGGATCTCGAGCTCGACGAGGCGCTGCTCGGGCAACCACTCCGGAAAGCCGCTCAGCGCGGCGGTCTTCGCCACCGTCAGAGCCCGGAGCCGGTAGGGGAACCGGGTCGGGTGGTGCGGACGAGGGCGGCCGCTTCGGCGAGGTAGGGGTTGGTGGCACGCTCGCGTCCGATGGTGGTCTCGCCGCCGTGGCCGGAGAGCACCGGCAGCGCGTCCGGAAGCGGCAGAATCACCCGCGCCAACGAGTCCAGCATCTGGTCGTAGTCACCACCGGGCAGATCGGTGCGCCCGATGGAGCCGGCGAAGAGCACATCGCCGGAGAAGAAGACCTCGTCGCCCAGGCGAAAAGTCACCGACCCCTGAGTGTGCCCTGGCGCGTGGTCGACGGTGATGTCGAGGCCAGCGATGGAGAGCGCGTCGGATCCGGTGAGCTCGATGACCTCGTCCGGCTCGCTGAAGGTCATTCCACCGAGCAGCTGCTGGCTTGGCGACAGACCGAGGCCGGCGCCCGGGTCGGCGAGCTGGTGGCGGTCTGCCGGGTGGATGTACGCCGCCACGCCGTAGCGGCCGCAGACCGGCACCACCGAGAAGGTGTGGTCGATATGCCCGTGGGTCAGCAGCACCGCCACCGGTTGCAGACCGTGCTCCCGCACGAGGTCCGCGACGCCGCCGGCCGCCTCGTGGCCGGGGTCGATGACCACGCACTGCTCGCCCGCGCCGGGGGCGACGACGTAGCAGTTGGTGCCCCAGGAGCCTGCGGGGAACCCGGCGACCAGCACGGTTGGTCACTCCTTCCAGGCGTAGTCGGGCGAACAATGACCCTATCGGCGCGACCCGTAACGCAGCGAACGGATTGGACACCACCTAGACTCGCGCGCTGTACGCCGTACGCAGGCATCACACCTTCGGGGAGACCAGTGACTAGCAGTAAGCGCCAGCGTGAGCTCGCCCGCCTCCGCGCCGAGCGGCAGGCCGCCCGCCGCCGGCAGCGTGCCCTCCAGCGTCGCAAGCGCACCCTCACGGTCGGCGGGGTCTTCGGCCTCGTGCTCCTCGTCCTCCTCGGGGCTCTGCTCGTCCCGAAGCTCTTCGACGACGATGACCCGACCTCGGTCGACCCCCTGGCCCAGCCAAGTGCGTCCGCCTCCGGCGCCCCCTCGGCATCCGCTGCACCCTCGACCAAGCCGGGCGAGTGCGCTTACACCAAGGGCGGTGATGCCGGCGCCAAGTCCCCCGGCCTCCCGCCGACCAAGCCGGTTGTGGCCGGTGCCGAGAAGGCCACCATCGTGCTGAACTCCGGGACGGTCGAGGTCGACCTGCAGCCCGCCAAGGCGCCTTGCACAGTGGGGTCGTTCGCCTTCCTCGCGGGCAAGAAGTTCTTCGACGGCACGCCCTGTCACCGCGTCACCACAGGGGCCGGGCTCACCGTCGTCCAGTGCGGTGACCCCACGGGCACCGGGTCCGGGGGGCCGGGCTACTCCTTCAAGGACGAGAACCTCGCCGGTGCGACGTATCCCCGCGGAACGGTCGCCATGGCCAACTCCGGCCCGGACACCAACGGCAGCCAGTTCTTCCTCGTCGTCAAGGACAGCCAGTTGCCACCGTCGTACATCCCGTTCGGGACCATTACCGGCGGGCTCGATGTGCTCGACAAGATCATCGCCGCTGGTGTCGAGGGCGGTGGGACCGACGGCAAGCCGGCCGCGCCGGTGACCATCAAGAGCTTCACCGTGGCAAAGTGAGGCGTGGCGGTTCGGCGCTGATTCTCGCCACTGCTGCGCTCCTCGCAGGCTGCGGTGACGGCGGCGGTGACGGCGCAGGCGGCAGCGGCGACGGCAGCGCATCGACGGCGGTCGCCGGTGAGGTGGCCTGCGACGCGGCCGTCCCGGCTGCCGCGACAACGCAGCAGTACGACGCCGCGCCGCCGGTCGCGCAGAAGCGCGCCTACACCGCGGTCCTGACGACGTCGTGCGGCAAGATCACGTTGACCCTCGCCGGCGAGAAAGCGCCGAAAACTGTCGGCTCGTTCGCCTTCCTGGGGGCCAAGGGCTACTTCGACGGCACGTTCTGCCACCGGATGACGATGACCGACGGGCTCACCGTCCTCCAGTGCGGCGACCCGACCGGCACTGGGAGCGGCGGGCCCGGCTACCGGTTCGATGACGAGAACCTCGACGGGGCGTCGTACCCACGCGGCACGGTCGCCATGGCCAATGCGGGTCCTGGCACCAACGGCAGCCAGTTCTTCCTCGTGATCAAGGACAGCCGGCTGCCGCCGTCGTATACGCCGTTCGGCACGATCGACAAGGCCGGGTTGACGGTGCTCGACACGATCCTCGACGGCGGCATCGCCGACGGCACCCCCGACGGCGCGCCGGCGAAGAAGGTCTACCTCGACAAGGTCGCCATCTCCTAGCGACTGCACACTGCCACTACTGGCCCAATCGCCGACCAGACCGCCACACAACTGGCCATTCCCCGGACTGACCGCGCACGTGCCGCGCCCGACTCGGCGCCCTAGCGCTTCAGTTGTGTGGCTGAACGGTCGGGGGGTAGGAGCTGAGAGTCGAGCGCTCCCGTCGAATCTGGCAGCCCCGCTAGGACTTGCCGCTCACGACCCGGTAGGCGTCGTAGACACCCTCGACGTTGCGCACTGCCTTGAGCAGGTGACCGAGGTGCGCCGGGTCGGCCATCTCGAAGGTGAATCGCGACACTGCGACCCGGTCGCGAGTGGTCGTCACCGAGGCCGAGAGGATGTTGACGTGCTGGTCGGATAGCGCGCGGGTGACGTCGGAGAGCAGTCGGGTTCGGTCGAGCGCCTCGACCTGGATATTGACGAGGAAGATCGAACCAGCGGTCGGCGCCCACTCGACGTCGACGAACCGGGGACCCTGGTCCTCCAGAGCCTTGGCGTTGATGCAGTCACCGCGGTGAACGCTGACGCCGTTGCCCCGAGTGACGAAGCCGACGATCGGGTCACCGGGCACCGGCGTACAGCATTTGGACAGCTTCACCCAGACATCGCTGGCACCCTTGACGACGACGCCGGGGTCGCCGACCGGCCGCGCTTTGGGTCGCGTGGTCAGCGGTCGTGCGGCCTCCGCGAGGTCCTCAGCGGCGCCCTCCGCGCCCCCCAGAGCCTGCACCAGGCGTTGTACGACGTGCTGCGCCGAGAGCTGGCCCTCGCCGACCGCGGCGTACAACGCCGTGACGTCGGGGTGGCGCAGATCCTTGGACAAGGTGACCAGGGCGTCACCGGACATCAGCCGCTGCAGCGGCAGGCCCTGCTTGCGCATGGCCCGGGCGATCGCGTCCTTGCCCTCCTCGACCGCGTCGTCGCGCCGCTCCTTGGCGAACCACTGCCGGATCTTGTTGCGGGCGCGGGGCGTCTTGGCAAAGACGAGCCAGTCCTGACTCGGCGCGGCGCTTGCCGCCTTGGAGGTGAAGATCTCCACGACGTCGCCGTTGTCGAGGGGGCTCTCGAGGGGAACCAGCCGGTTGTTGACGCGTGCCCCGATGCAGCGATGACCGACCTCGGTGTGCACGGCGTACGCGAAGTCGACGGCGGTCGCACCGGTCGGCAGCGAGATGACGTCACCCTTGGGCGTGAAGACGAAGACCTCGCCGGCGAAGAGATCGAACCGAAGCGAATCGAGGAACTCACCTGGGTCGGCAGTCTCCTTCTGCCAGTCGAGCAGCTGGCGCATCCATTCCATGTCGTTCTTGCCGACGACAGTGGAGCCACCGCCGTCCTTGTACTTCCAATGCGCGGCGATGCCGATCTCGGCCGTGTTGTGCATGGCGAACGTGCGGATCTGCATCTCGACCGGCTTGCCCTCGGGCCCGATCACCGTGGTGTGCAGCGACTGGTACATGTTGAACTTGGGTCGCGCGATGTAGTCCTTGAACCGGCCTGGAACCGGGTGCCACAGCGCGTGGATAGTGCCCAGTGCGGCGTAGCAGTCGCGCACCGAGTCAACGAGTACACGCACGCCGAGCAGGTCGTGGATGTCGGCGAAGTCGTGGCCACGGACGATCATCTTCTGGTAGATCGAGTAGTAGTGCTTGGGTCGCCCCGTGACTTCGCAGTTGATCTTGGTGGACTTGAGGCTCTCGGTGACCTCGTCGATGACCGTGGTGATGTAGGTGTCCCGCGACGGCGCTCGGCCCGCCACCAGTCGGACGATCTCCTCGTAGCGCTTCGGATAGAGCGTGGCGAAAGCGAGGTCTTCGAGCTCCCACTTGATGGTGTTCATGCCGAGGCGGTGCGCGAGCGGGGCGTAGATGTCCAGCGTCTCCTTGCTGGTTCGCTCCTGCTTGTGTCGCGGCACATGCTCGATGGTTCGCATGTTGTGCAGCCGGTCGGCGAGCTTGACGACCAGCACCCGCGAGTCCCGAGCCATCGCAATGACCATCTTGCGGATGCTCTCTGCCTCGGCCGCTTCGCCGAACTTCACCTTGTCCAGCTTGGTCACCCCGTCGACAACCCGAGCCACCAGGTCGCCGAACTCCGTACGCACCGCCTCGAGCGTCGCCGGGGTGTCTTCGACGACGTCGTGCAACAGGGCCGCGACGATGGTGCTGGCATCCATGCCCAGCTCCGCGAGGATCATCGCTACCCCGACGGGATGGACGATGTAAGGATCGCCGCTGTTTCGCACCTGCCCCCGGTGCGCCTCCTCGGCGACCTCGTAGGCGCGTACGACGGGTCGCGTGTCGGCCTTCGGGTGGTGGGTGCGCATTAGCCGGAGCACCGGGTCGATCTCGGCCGGCGCTGCCGTGCCCGACTTGGGGCTGAGCCTGGCCAGCGCGGCGCGCACCCGACGCGGACTGGTCGCGCCGGCGAGTGCGCCCGCCGCATCAGGAGCTAGCTCGCGAGGCGGCGCCGGGTTCTTCTCCGGCAGCGCGGAGTCGACGGAGTGGGCTAGCACGCTGTCCGAGGGGCCTGGATCCGCCGACTCCTGGGCAGCGGCGTCGGAGGGCGCTGGGGCGACCTCAGCGGGCACGCGGCCCTCCGTCCGAATTTCCGGGGACTGATCGTAATTCCGGGGACTCAGTGCTCAGGATACCTCGCTGCACTCGGCCGAACCGCGCAGGCGCGGTGCGCGCTACGGATCATAAGGTCAGCAGGCTGTGCACTGGAAGCTCGGCCAGCCGGGCGCGCCCACCGAGGAAGGTCAGCTCGATCAGCACGCTGCAGCCGACCACCTCCGCGCCCGCCTCGCGGACCAGCGCCGCCGCGGCTTCCACGGTCCCACCGGTGGCCAGGACGTCGTCGACGATGAGCACCTTCTCACCGGGCGCGAAAGCGTCGCGGTGCACCTCCAGCGTCGCCTCGGCGTACTCAAGGGTGTAGCTCCGCTCAAAGGTCGCCGACGGCAGCTTGCCCTTCTTGCGGACAGGGACGAAGCCCGCGCCGAAGTGGTAGGCCACCGGCGCGGCGATGATGAAGCCGCGCGCCTCGATGCCGACCACCTTGTCGACCGTGCCCCGACCTCGGTGCGCGACGATCGCATCGACCGCATGCGCGAAGGCCACGTGGTCGGCGAGCAGTGGCGTGATGTCCTTGAAGGCCACTCCCGGCTGCGGCCAGTCCGGCACGTCCCGCACGCGGCCGGCGAGCAACCCGGCCACGTCGAACGGCCGGCCAGCCGGGCCGGCGGAGATCACCGTCGCTTCTTGCCGCTCGGTCGACCGGGCCGGCCACCCTTGCGCTTCGGTGGTGGTGGCGTGCGGCCGCGCAGGGGTGAGGAGGGTCGCGCAGCCGTCGGTGCCTCCGCATCAACGTCGCCAGCATCAGCGACACGGGCGCGGGCCATCACAGCCGGGGCGCCGGCAGTGGCCAGCCGTCCAGCGCCGGCGGCTCGCGCCGTGCCGCCGGCCTGGCGAGCCCGTACGCGGGTTGCCAGCGCCTTGAACTGCGGCTCGCGCTCCTTCAGCGCCACCAGCACCGGAGTCGCGACGAAGATCGAGGAGTACGTCGAGACGGCGAGCCCGATGAACAGCGCCAGCGCCAGGTCCTTCAGGGTGCCGGCGCCGAGAATGCCAGCGCCCACGAAGAGCAGCACGCCGACCGGGATCAGCGAGGTGAGGCTGGTGTTGAGCGAGCGCATCACCGTCTCGTTGAGCGCGTGGTTGGCCGCGTCGGAGTAGGTCATCTTCGATCCGCCGGCGAGGCCCTGGGTGTCCTCACGCACTCGGTCGAAGATCACAACGGTGTCGTAAAGCGAGTAACCCAGGATGGTCAGCAGCGCGATGACCGTCGAGGGAGTGACCTCGAATCCACTCAGCGCGTAGATACCGGCGGTGATGAAGAGGTCGTGGAAGACGGCGACGAACGCCGAGACCGCCATCTTCCACTCGAAGCGCAGCGAGATGTACACGACCACGAGGACGAGGAAGAAGAAGAGCCCACGCAGGGCCTTGTTGCGCACCTGGTCGCCGAACTTCGCCCCGACGGTCGACGGGCTGACGTCGTCCTCGTCGATGTTGAACTCTGCCGCGAGTGCCTTCGTGACCGCCGTCGCGACTTCTGGCTGCAACTCCTCGGTCTGCACCCGGACGTCGTCGCTGCCGAGTTCCTGGTAGACCGCGACCTCAGCGCCGGCCTTCTCGACGACCTCGGTCACCCGGTCCTGCGTGGCATCTGGTGCGGTGAACTGGAAGACCGCACCGCCGGTGAAGTCGATGCCGAGGCTGAGCTTGAAGACGAGCAGGCCGATCGCGCTGAGCGCGAGCAACCCGGCCGACAGGGCGTACCAGGTCTTGCGGCGGCCGATGAAGTCGACGTTGGTCTCGTTGCGGTAGAGCCGGCCAATCGCGGACACGTCAGGCCTCCTTGGCGACGGACGAGGCGGCGGCCGCGCTCGCGCGAGGGGGGGAGAGCGAGCGGATGCCGAAGCGGCGTCCCTCGGAGAACCGTTGCGATCTGGCGAGCAAGGTCGTGACCGGCCTGGTGAAGACGAAGAAGACGAAGGCGTCGAGCAGGGTCGCGAGACCCAGCGTGAAGGCGAAGCCGCGCACGGCTCCCACCGAGAGCAGATAGAGGGTCGCCGCAGCCAGGAAGGACACGAAGTTGGCCGTCAGGATGGTGCGGCGAGCGCCGACGTATCCGCGGTCCACCGCCACCCGGGGCGAGCGGCCGGCGCGCTGCTCATCCTTGATTCGCTCGAAGAACACCACGTAAGAGTCGCCCGAGATGCCGATCGACACGATGAGGCCGACGATGCCGGCCAGCGTCAGGGTGAACCCGACAGAGGTGTTGCCGAGGATGGTGACCGCGGCGTAGTTGAGCAGCCCGAAGATGCCGAGGCCGACGGTGACGACGAGCCCGAGGGCGCGGTAGTAGATCAGCAGGTAGACCAAGACGATGGTCAGACCCAGGATGCCCGCAAGGAGACCGGCGTCGAGGGACTCGTCGCCCAGGGTCGGCGAGATGGTCTGCGTCTGCGACTGCTCGAACGCCAGCGGGAGCGCACCGAACTTCAGCACGTTAGCCAGGTCCTTCGCCTCGCGGTCGGAGAACTGCCCGGTGATCTGACCCTCGTCGGTGATCTTCGCGTTGATGGTCGGGGCCGACTGCACCACGCCGTCGAGGACGATCGCCAGGGGCTGGCCCTGGTACTTCTCGGTCACCGCGCCGAGGAGCTTCGAGCCCTCCTTGGTCGTCTCGAACGAGATCTCGGGAGCGCCAGTCTGCGGGTTGATCGTGGCATTGGCGTCTTTCAGTGCGGTGCCGGACACCTCGGACGGCCCGAGGATGTACTTGACGCTGCCGTCCTTCTCACAGGCGATGATCGACTTCTTCGGCTCGTCCTGAGCCGAGACGTCGGCCACTTGCTTGGGGTCGGTGCAGTCGAGGGCGTTGAACTTCGCCTGCAGCGCGATCACATCGGCGGCGCCGCCCGGCGAGGCGCTGGCGCTGGGGACAGCGGAGCCGACCGGCTTCGGTACGGCGGACCCGGACGGCGCGGGCTTGGGAGCAGCGGTCGGGGCTGGAGTCGGCGTCGCGGCCTGCGCGAGCAGGGCGCCGGTCATCGCGCGTCCGTTGGGCGACGCAGACGGCACCGGCGCAAGCGTCGCTCCTCGCGATGCGGCGGGCGCGGCACTGCCGGAGACGACCGGCCGAGCGCTGCCCGAGGCCGTCGGGTTGGGAACGATCGACGCGACGACACTTGGCTCAGCGCTGGGCACCGGAGCGTTAGGGTCGCCAGCGGCCGAGCTCAGGATCGGGCGGAAGGTCAGCTGCGCCGTACGCCCCACCAGGTCCAACGCCTGGTCCCGGCCGACGCTGGGCAGCGCGACGAGAATGTTTGTCCCTTCGCGCACGACCTCGGCCTCGGCGACACCGGTGCCATTGACCCGCTGGCTGATGATGTCGACGGCCTTGTCCAGCCGCTCCTGCGTGATCCGGCCCTCGGTCTTGTCTGCATCCGGGGTGAGGATGACGCTGGTTCCGCCGCGGAGGTCGAGACCCAGCTTGGGCTCGAAGTCCTTGACGATGATCCAGCTGAACGCGCCCACGAGGACGACGAACAGCAGGATGAGCGACCGGAGCGGTTGGTACTTCGCCTGGCTGGCCACGAGACGTTCGTCCTCTTCTTAGCCGGGTGGAATGGTCGAGGTGGCGGCGTCGGTCGCCGCCGACTCGTCGGGGATGGGCTCGACGATGGCCTTGGCAATCGCGCCGCGGGCGAAACGCAGGACGACACCGGGCGCGACCAGAAGCTGCACATCGTCGTCGTCGACTGCCGCGACCGTCGCGTAGAGCCCAGCGGTCGTGATCACCTGCTGTCCAGGTGCCAACGCCGCCTGAGTGGCCTGCAGGGCACGGATCCGGGCCTTCTGCGGGCGGATGGCGAGTGCGTAGAACCCTCCCACCATGAGCACGAGGAAGCCGAGCTGGCCAAGCGCTGCCATGACGAGATTCGCCTTTCTTCGGGGTGCGCCCTGCTCGGGCGGGGCGGTCGGACTCCGGACGCGCATATGGCCACGACGAACATGCCGTGGCCGTTCGTGGATTCTACTCACCCGATGGTCCGGGGTAACAACGAACGCGGCCGAAGCGTGATCGCTACGGCGAGTGTGCGCGGCGTCACTCGACCGGCGGCGGGTCCCCGACACCCGCGAGAACTAGTCCGGGTGGATGGTTCTGCAAATCACCCGTAACAGAAGGGTCCGAGCGCTCGTCCAACCAGCACAGTGCGCCGAAGAGTCCGGTACGTCGAGAACGCGAGGAGGTGTCGTCGGTGAAGCAGACTCGGATCCAGCGCACCATACGGCCGCAACGCCGGCCCGACCCAGCCCCGTCAGTCGTCGTACCGGCCAGCCCGGCGAGCGACACCGCGGCGGCAGCCGACCTGCTCGACCGCATCAACCGCCTGGTCGGTCGCTAGGTCGGGAAGCAGGAGACCGGGCCCTCGCAGGACACTTCCGCGCGCTCGCCCGGGGCCATGGTCCCGCGCCGGGTCACGCGGGCCTGCACCGGCGTGCCGTCGCCGAGGCGTAGGTGCAACATCGCGTCATGGCCGAAGAAAAGCCGGTCGACAACGACCACGGTGCCGCTCTCGACCGGGCGCACGTGCAGCTGCTCCGGGCGCACGACGACCTGCACAGGTCCGGCACCGCCGCCGCCCGCGACGGGGAGCCGACCCAGCACCGTGTCAGCAAAACCGTCCCGCACAGTGCCGGGGAGCACGTTGGCCTCGCCGACGAAGGTGGCGACGCCCAGGTCGACCGGCCGGCCGTAGACCTCCGCCGGCGTCCCCTCCTGCACGACCCGGCCGTCGCGCATCACGGCGACCCGGTCGGCGACGGACAACGCCTCTTCCTGGTCGTGGGTGACGAGCAGTGCCGTGGCACCGGTGGCGGTCAGCATCGAGCGGACCTGGCTGCGGATCGCCAGTCGCAGCGCCGCGTCGAGCCCGCCGAACGGCTCGTCGAGGAGCACGACAGACGGGGCCGGGGCGAGCGCACGGGCCAGCGCCACCCGCTGCTGTTGGCCGCCGGAGAGCTCGTGCGGCATCCGGGCACCCAGCCCGGTTAACCCCGCCAGCGCGAGCATCTCGTCGACCCGCACCCCGTTGCGTCGGTCGGCGCCGGTCAGGCCGTAGCCGATGTTGGCTGCCACCGACAGGTGCGGAAAGAGGGCCTGCTCCTGAGGCATCACCCCAACCCGGCGTCGTTCGGGCGGAAGGTGGGTCCCCGGGCCCTCCACCGTGGTGCCACCGACTTCCACCGTGCCGGCATCAGCGCGCTCGAAGCCGGCGACGACCCGCAGCAGCGTCGTCTTGCCGCACCCGGATGGACCGAGGACTGCGATCAAGGACCCGCTCGGCACGTCGAGGTCGACCGAGCGCAGGACCGGAGTGTCCGGCGTACCCCGCCGCCCGCCGCCGAAGGACTTGACCAGACCACGTACGCGTACGGCGGCGCCCGGCCCCGGCCCGGATTCTCGAAGCGGAGCAGTCACGAGAGCCCCCGCCGCCGGGTCAGCAGCCAGGTAGGCACCGCGGCCACCAGGACGAGGAGGGCAGCGGGCGGGGCAGCCGCGGCGTAGGCCCCGGCACCGGTCTCCTCCCATACCCGAACAGACAGCGTCTCGAGCCCACTCGGCCGGAGCAGCAACGTGGCCGGCAGCTCCTTCATGCAGGTGAGAAACACGAGCGCGGCGCCGGCCGCCACCCCCGGTGCGGTGAGCGGCGCCGTCACCGTGCGCAGCACCCGCCACGGCCCGCTGCCGAGGGACCGGGCGACGTCTTCGAGCACGGGCGGCGCCTGCACCGCCGAAGCATGCACCGCGCCGACCGCGAGCGGCAGGAAGAGCACGAAGTAGGCGAAGATCAGCAACGGCAGCCGCTGGTAGACCGCGTCGGCGTAGCGGGTGGCAAAAAAGACCAGGGACAGCGCGATGACGAGGCCGGGCAAGGCATGCCCGGCGTACGACGCCCGCTCCACGGCGCTGGCCAGCGGGCTGCGGTAGCGCGCCGCGAGCAGCGCTACCGGGATGGCGGCCGCGACCGTCACCACGGCGCCGAGGCTGGCGGCGGTGAGCGAGCCCAGCGCGGCCTGACCGGTGTCCGCCAGGGACTGTCCCGCGGAGAACCCACGCTGCAGCCAGATCCCCATCGTCACACCGGGTACGCCGAGGCTGAGCGCGGCCACACCCGCGACCGTCATAGTGGCCGGCCAGCGCCACCGGCCGAGGTCGACGACCGCGGCGCGCCGCGCCGCGCCCTGCCCGGTGCGGGAGTAGCGACTGCGGCCGCGACTGCGCCCCTCGGCGATCACGATGAGCAACGTGAGCACGACCAGCAGCGATCCCAACACAGCGGCCGGCGTACGGTCGAAGCTCGACTGGTAGCTCTGGTAGATCACCCGAGTGAAGGCGTCGAACCGCATCAGGCTGACGGCGCCGAAGTCGGAGAAGACATAGAGGGCGACCAGCAGCCCGCCTGCGGCGATGGCTGGCCGCAGCTGGCGCAGCGTCACCCCGGTGAAGGTCCGCCAGGCGCCAACGCCGAGTGAGCGGGACGCCTCCTCCATGGCCGGGTCGAGGCCGCGCAGCGCACCGGCCACCGGCAGGTAGACGTAGGGATAGGAGTAGAGCGTGAGGACCAACCACGCGCCGCGGAAGCCGGCGAGCGACGGGAACCGGGAGATGTACGCAAAGCCCGCGACGTAGGTCGGGATCGCCAGTGGCAGCGCCGCCACCACGGCCCAGATCCCGCCGCCCGGCAGTCGGCAGCGCACGGTCAGCCAGGCGAGCAGAACCCCCAGGACCACGCTGGCCGCCGTGACCGACAACGCGAGGGCGGTGCTCCGCCCAAGCAGCGCAAGGGTCCGGCTGCGGAAGAGGATGTCGCCGACCGTGCCGAGCCCGCGCTCAGTCGCCCGGACACCGAGGTAGCCGACGGGAAGCAGAGCAGCCGCTGCGACAAGCAGGGCTAGGCCGGCGAGCAGCGCAGGCGGACGGGATCGACGCGCCCGCGGAGTGACCCGCCCGGCGGTCTCGCTCCCGGTCGCGGCGAGCATCAGGTCAGGCCGGTCCGGTCGAGCAGTTCCAGCGTCGCTTCGAGGGTGTCGAGGTCAGCCAGGTCGATCTGCGGCCCGGACACCTCCGTCAGAGGCGGCAGCCCGACGGCCGGCGTCACACCGGCGACCAGGGGGTATTCGAACGTCACGTCGCGGAAGTAAGCCTGCGCCTGCTCCGACAGCAAGAACTCCACCAGCTTCTCGGCGTCCGGCCGCCGGTCGGTGCCCCGCAGGATGGCCGCGCCGGCGACATTGACCAGCGCGCCGGGGTCGTCGCCGCGCAGGAACTTCACCTGCGCGTTGAGCGCGTTCGCCCCGAGCTCCTTGGCCTTCTCGTACCAGTAGTAGTGGTTGATCAGGCCGAGGTCGATCTCACCCCGGTCGACGGCCTCGAGCACCGCGATGTTGTTGTCGTACTCCTTGACGCCGTTGCTCTGAATGGCGCGCAGCCACTTCTCGGCGCGCTCATCCCCTGCAAGCACGCGCATCCCGGTGAGGAAGGACTGGAACGATGCGTTGGTCGGGGCGATCCCAAACCGGCCCTTCCAGAGCGGTAGCTCGAGATCGAAGACCGAGTCGGGTACGGCGTTCTCGGCCAGCTTGCGCTTGTTGAAGACGATCACCCGAGCGCGACCCGAAACGCCGACCCACGAGCCGTCGGCGGCCTTGAATCGGGCCGGAACGGACTCGGTGGACACCTCAAGGGGACCGAGCGCGTCGGCCTTGTCGAGGGCGCCGAGAGCGCCGGCGTCCTGGGCGAAGAAGACGTCAGCGCGAGTCTTGGACCCCTCCTCGAGGATCTGCGCGGCCAGCTCCGCCGTACCGCCGTAGCGCCGCGTGACCTCGATCCCAGAGCTCTTCTCGAACATGTCGAGTAGGGGGTCGACGAGGTTGGGGTTGCGCCCGGAGTAGACGGTGAGCGCCTTGTCTGCGCCGAACGGATTGCCCGAACAGCCGGTCATCCCGGCGATCGCGGCCACGGTGAGCAGGACAGGCACGAGGCGGCGCACGGACGTCATCTCCTGAGTCAAGTCTTGTTAGGGCAACCTTACCTTACTATTCGGGCGTACCGGCCTCGCGGATGTCACCACTGGCAGGCAGGTTCGGTCGCCGAATGCGTCGGGGGCACGCGCCTACGCGTCGAAGAGCGGCGGGGTGACCGGCGCCGCCGCCGGTGGACGCAGACCGAGGTGGATCCACGCGGCGGGGGTCGCGACGCGCCCGCGTGGGGTGCGGGCCAGCAGCCCGGCCCGAACGAGGAACGGCTCGGCCACTTCCTCGACCGTCTCCGGCTCCTCCCCCACGGCGACGGCGACGGTCGTCAGCCCGACCGGACCACCGCCGAACCGGCGTACGACGGCGTCGAGGACCGCCCGGTCCAGCCGGTCCAGCCCAAGAGCGTCGACCTCGTACAGCGCCAGGGCTTCGCGAGCCACCGGCTCGGTGACGATGCCGTCGGCGCGCACCTGAGCGTAATCGCGGACGCGGCGGAGCAGCCGGTTCGCGATGCGCGGCGTACCGCGGGACCGCCCGGCGATCTCTTCGGCGCCATCAGGTTCGAGGCGGATGCCGAGAAGACGGGCCGACCGGTGCAGAACCTGGCTGAGCTCGGCCGCGGAGTAGAACTCCATCCGCGCCACAAAGCCGAACCGGTCGCGCATCGGGCCGGTCAGCAGCCCTGACCGGGTGGTCGCGCCAATCAGCGTGAACGGCTCCAGGGGCACCTGGATCGCGGTCGCTCCCGGCCCCTTGCCGACGACGACGTCGATCCGGAAGTCCTCCATCGCGGAGTACAGCAACTCCTCCGCCGGCCGGCTCATCCGGTGGATCTCATCGATGAAGAGCACCTCGCCGGCGGCCACCGCGGTGACGATGGCGGCCAAATCGCCGGGTCGCTCGATGGCCGGACCGCTGGTGACCCGGATCGGCACCCTCATCTCGGCAGCGACGATCATCGCCAATGAGGTCTTGCCGGTGCCGGGCGGCCCAGCGAAGAGGATGTGGTCCGGTGGAGCGCCGCGGGCCTTGGCACTGTCCAGCACGATGCCGAGCTGCTCGCGCACCCGCTCCTGGCCGACGAACTCGTCCAGGTTGCGCGGCCGCAGCGACGACTCCGCCTCCCGTTCGTCTGGTGTCGCCTCAGCGGTCAGGGGCACGGGCTCGAGCGCGGCAGCGTCGAGGGCAGCATCGTCCGGTTCGGTCACGCGCGCCGGTCCAGCGAGCGCAGGGCCAGCTTGAGCGCCGTCCCGAGATCGCCCTCGTCGAGGCTGTCCGGCAACGCCGCGACTGCTTCGTCGGCCTCCCGCCCCGGGTAGCCGAGGCCCACAAGGGCTTCCCGGACCTGACCACGGGCCGAGGCGGGTGCACCGGGAGCCGAGCCGGCCGGCACGGCCGGGCCCAGCCGGTCCTTGAGCTCGAGGACGATGCGCTGCGCTCCCTTACGCCCGATGCCGGGCACCTGGGTCAGGGCGGTCAGGTCCTCACTCGCGACGGCCCGGCGTACGACGTCGGGAGCGTGGACGGCGAGGACCGCCTGAGCGAGGCGGGGCCCGACACCGGTCGCCGTCTGCAACAACTCGAAGAGGGCTCGTTCGTCCGCGGAGGCGAAACCGAACAGCGTGAGGGAGTCTTCCCGGACGACAAGAGCAGTGGCCAGACTCGCCGTCTCCCCGGCGCGCAGCCCGGCCAGGGTCCGCGGAGTGCAATGGACGAGGAGGCCGACGCCGCCGACGTCCACCACCGCTGCGTCCGGCGCGAGCGACGTGACCCGACCGCTGACCGACGCAATCACGAGGCTCCCACCGGTCGACTCGCCGCGGCGAGCGCGCTCGCGAGCCGCTCGCTCGCCGGACCGCGCCACACGTGGCAGATGGCCAGTGCCAAGGCATCGGCCGCGTCGGCCGGTGTCGGTGGCGTCGCTAACCGGAGCAACCGGGTGACCATGACCGTCACCTGGGCCTTGTCAGCTCGGCCTGAGCCGCTGACCGCCGCTTTCACTTCGCTCGGCGTGTGTAAGGCCACCGGCAGGCCGGCCCGCGCCGCGCAGAGCATGGCCACCGCGCCGGCCTGCGCGGTGCCCATGACTGTGCGCACGTTGTGCTGGCTGAACACCCGCTCGACAGCGACCGCGTCGGGGGAGTGCCGGTCGATCCACGAGTCGATGGCGGCCTCCAACGCGAGGAGCCGCTGCGCGACGTGATCGGCGGCCGGGGTGCGGATGACGTCCACGGCGACGAGAGTGAGCCGCCCGCCCGATCCGGCGTCGACCACGCCGAGGCCGCATCGGGTCAAGCCGGGGTCCACCCCGAGTACCCGCATTGGCCCACCTCACCCTTGATCTGGACGAACGTGTGTTCGACCAAACTTTAGCCCGCAACCCACCAAGTCCCGTGGCGCCACGACGTCGGAGAAAAACTTTCGCCCAGCCTCTGCCTCGAGCATCCCCGACCTCACCCCCCCCCCCCCGCAGACTTCACCCACCCCCCGACTTCACCCACCAAATCCACCCGAAAACAGGCAATCGGGCCCGATTTCGGTGGTTTCAGTGGGTGAAGTGGGTTGGTGGGGGGGTGGTGAG
>JBKJUS010000008.1:0-17539 GCA_046590575.1 Mycobacteriales bacterium
TGCACGGGTGCAACCAGACGGCCACCGACGCCGCCATCGGGACCCGGTGGAACGAGCTCGCCGAGAAGCACGGCTTCGTCGTCGTCTACCCGGAGCAGCGACGGCCGGCGTACGTCAACGGCGACACCAACGGCAACGGGATCGGCTGCTGGAACTGGTTCGAGCCCGCGCATCAGTCACGTGATGCCGGCGATCCAGCGACCATCGCCGGCATCACGCGAGCTGTGCTGGCGACCAACCGTGCCGACGACTCCCGGGTCTACCTGATGGGCGCCTCGGCGGGCGCGGACATGACGGCGATCCTCGGCGCCGCCTACCCCGACCTCTACGCCGCCATCGCGCCGTTCGCCGGCTGCGCCTACCTGACCTGCGCGGACGTGACCGGAGCGGCGGCGTACACGACCATGGGAAGCCGCCGGCGCGTCGTCCCCGCGCTGGTGGGCCAGGGCACGGCAGACCCGCTCAACAACTTCGCCATGGGCGAGACCATGGCCACCCAGCAGGTTGGCACCGCCGACCTGGCCGACGACGACACCGCCAACAGCTCAATCTCCCGCACGCCCAGCAAGGTCGACCACGTGGGCTTCGATGCTTCCCTGCTGACGGGCGCCGGCACGGTAGGTGATGCCTGCGTTCGCGGTCGGCAGTTCCCCTGCGCCGGCGCAGCCATCGGCGCGACGAGTTACCCCTACTCCGTTGAGCACTACACGGACCGGAGCGGATGCTCGGTGGTGGAGTTCTGGATCATCCACGGGCTGAGCCACAACTACCCGGGGGGTGACCCTCGGGGGTCGTTCACCGACTCGATTGGCCCGGATATCACCACTGCGGCGTGGACCTTCTTCACGCGCCACCGCCTCGGCGCCGCACCCTGCAAGGCGTAGCGACGCCCAGGTCGAGGATCAGCAGCTCAGGCACGTCGTAGCGGCCGGTCGGCGCTGCGGCGCACGAGCCATCGCCCACGGGAGCAGGTGGTGACGTGGGCGGGCGGGTCCTACGACAGCGGCTCCGGCGCGGGCGTGGTCGGCCGCGTCGACGAGGTCGGTGTGCCGGGCCGCGGCGAGAGCAGTGAGGATGTAGTCATGCATGGCAGGCGCTCCTTTGCGTGAGCAGGGATGGATAGCGGTTGTCGCGGGTCAGCACTCGCAGGGGGGACCGAAGGTCGGTACGTCCTCGAGGACGGTGTAGACCTCCCAGCGCTCCCCGCTCGGCGCGGTGACCCAGACCTTGTCCTGGGTGGCGTAACAACAGGTGCTGTCGCGTTCGTCGCGAGTGACGAGGCCCTCGTCAGCGAGGCGGCCCGAGGCGGACTCGACCTCCTCGGGCGAGAAGACCTCCACCCCGAGGTGGTTGAGGGTGCCACCGGCACCGGGTGTCTCGATCAGGACGAGCTTCAGCGGCGGGGAGTCGATGGCGAAGTTGGCGTATCCGGCGTGACGTTTGGCTGGCTCCGTGCGGAAGAGAGTCGAGTAGAACGCAATCGCCTGGTCGAGGTCGTCGACGTTGAGTGCCAGCTGAACTCGAGACATGAAGCTTCCTCCAGCGTGCGGTCGCGCGATCAGTTATATTGATCGTTGTCGATGGATTGAGGATCGCCGATCTATCGATGGCTGTCAATGGTATTATCGAAAATCATCGATGTCTTGAGTGCGGAGGAAATTGCAATGGCCCGCAAGCTGATGACGCTCGACCCGCCCGCCGCCGTCACACCATGCTGCGCGCCGATCCGCGACGTCCTCGTGTCCACCCGGGAAGCGGCCACCCTGGCCCGGCAGTTCGCCGCGCTCGCCGACCCCGTGCGCCTGCGGCTGCTGTCGCTGATCGCCAACGACCCGGACGGGGCGGTGTGCGCTTGCGATCTTGTCGAGCCGGCCGGCAAGAGCCAGCCGACAGTGAGTCACCACCTCAAGGTGCTGCGCGAAGCCGGTCTGCTGACCAGCGAGCGCCGAGGGGTGAACAACTGGTATGCCGCCGTACCCACGGCCTTGGAGTCGCTCCGCGCTGCCCTGTCGACCGGCTAATTGTGGTCGTCAGGACAGCGGACGGTTTGGCCCGGTATACGCGAAACACTTGCACTCCGGCTCGAATTTGAGGTCTCTGAATGCGGCGCTTCCATCGTGTCGGTCCACAGCGAAGGACGTCGCGAACGTCATGGGCGACTCGTAGGTACGGGCCATCGCAGCCACCCCTGCGGCGAGCGCATCGGGATTGACTTGGGATGCCTTCAACAGGGCGCGGCGGAAGAAGAAGAAGTCGTCGCAATATGCGCGCTGCGACCACGTGCCGGTGCGGTCCACGGCACCCTGGCCGGATTTCTCCATGATCTGGCTGCACGTAGCGATCGAGGCGTTCCTCAGCGGGTCACGCGCGCTCATGACGTCGAGCGCGGGCATCCAGCCCATGCCCACTGCATCGAGAAGCGCTCTCTCCGGCACGTTCAGGCGCATCGCATCGGGCAGGCTGACCGACGTGATGCCGTAACGGGGGTAGTAGCTCTGGCTAGCTGCTTGAGCGGCGAACAACGGCGCGATCTGACCGTTGTCGAGGAACATCACGCGATTGATGCCGCTTTGCTGAAACCGCAAGACGATGGCTGGCATCTGGGAAGCCGTATTGCTCAACGACTCCTGGGAGGACACCACCGCTTCGGTGGCTCTAACCCCGTACTTCGCGAGCCGTGGCACCAACGACTGCCTGGCCGCGCGCTCAAAGGGTGCGTCGTTGACGCGGATGTATCCCACCTTCGCACCGTCGCCGAGGAATCCCTGTCGAGCCATGCTGTCGACGTACGCCGTCGCCATCCGTGTCATGTTGGGACTGCCGGGCGTGAAGTAGTACTTGCCGTACCGGTCCATGTACGCCTGGTCAGCAACGCCACCGCCACTGCTGATCAGCGGAGTCCTGTGGTCGGCCAGGCACGCCAGGAACGTCTTGCCCATCGAGTTGAGGGCGTACATCACGGCGAAGACCTTGTCGTCTTCCGTGAACTGGGTGCACATCGCCTGTTCGTCGCGCTCAAAGTTGGTGCTGGCCGCGTCGATCGTGGCGAAGGTGAGCACGATCTTTCGTCCTGCAACTCCGCCGAGGCTGTTGAGGTGGTCAGCTACTGCCTGCGCCTGCACGCGCGGGTCGCCCGTCTTGAATCCGTTCACATTCTGGAGGCCGCGGAAATCCACGAGCACAACGCCGATCTTGATAGTCGTGGCAGTGACACCCTGCCAGGCAGCCCCGGTCGATCCGCTGGGTCGAGATGCGGCGGCGCTTGAGCGAGCGGACGCCAGCGCGCGGCTGCTGGGTTGTTGCGCCCGTGCTCCGCGGCTGGTCGCTGTACTCGGTCCGGCACTGCCCGAACCTGAAATCAGTCCGGGTGCCGCAGAGCGCCCGACGTCAGGAGTTTGGGAGAGCTCCGGGTTGGGTTCGGCCGAATTGCGGAGTCCGCTCGGAGCCGCAGGGCTGTCGACTTCTTGACCTGCGTCGGTCGTGCTGTCCAGCGTCGTGGAGCATCCCGCGCTGAGCAACGAGAAGGCCATCGAGATGGCAACGGCAAACCGGCCGGTAAGCACGCGAACTCCTCTGCTGGACGGGGCGAGTGTGCGGAGTTCAGCGCGGCCGCTCGACCCGCATCTGCTCGGCGGCATCGGCGCCTTGCCAGCCGTCGGCGTATTGAAAGTCGCCAGCGCGTTGGCGTCGGATCAGTGCGTGTCGCAACGATCGATAACGCAGGGTTGCTTCGTCCATTGGCACGCTGCGGTCAGGTCGCGACTCGACTTTCGAGTAGGCCGGCCGTTGAAGGCGCAGGATGCGGTTGTCTTGCGAGGTGATGATCCGGGTGAGCAGCGGCGCCAGCTTGTCGAGCGCCCACGGCGTGCCGATGTTGACGAGCACTTGTCCGTCGAGTCTGGTCAAGGTGGGTGACACCGGAGTATTCGGCATGACGATGCAGTTGGCCCACCCGGGCGGCGTCTGCCAACCCACGCCGATCGTGACTCCGCTGCGGACGTACACCTTCATGGTCTGGAAGAGGTCCTGCGTCTTGGGGAAGCCCATCAGCGCGGCCTGCGCCTTGGGAGGGCGCCGCCCCTCGGAGATCCGTGTCATCGTGATCACCTCATCGGTGTACTCGACGCGCATCTCCTCATCTCCGCCAATCGGGTCCCCGAGCATCGATCCGTGGACGAAGTCGAGGTGTGTCAGGTCTAAGAGGTTCTCGACGACGAGTTCCGAGCACGTCTCGTAGTCAAAGCTCCGGTGCACCACCGACGGCGCCGGCCGATCTGGATGCAGGAAGGGGATATCCGGTATGAGGTTCGCGTCGGCCCGGTCGGGATCACCCCACCAGAGCCAGACCAGGCCATAACGAATGCGGACCGGGTAAGACGGGACACCGACGTTCGGCCGTGGCTCACGGCCCGGCCCCAACGACGGCATCGCGACACATGCGCCGCCCGTGTCATATCGCCAGCCGTGGTACGGACACTGCACGGTGTCGCCGACGAGCTTGCCGGCGGATAACGGAGCTCGTCGATGCGCGCAGCGGTCCTCGATGGCATGGACGTTCCCGTCGGAGCTACGCCACAGGAGCAGTGGTGTCTCGTCGATCATGCGTTTCGCTAGTTGGCCGCGACGAATGTCGGACGCAGCTCCGAGAACGAACCAGGTGTCCTGGAGCACGGTCGTTCCGAGTTGGTCGAGGGAGCGCGACGGCGCCGATGGAGCGCCGATCTCAGGCGATGTGCTCAGCGCCAGTGACGTGGCCAGGTCGTGTTGCATGCGCCCTCCAAACAAACCGAATGGTTGGTAGATTAGCCGTCTCACGACTCACGTCAACGAGCCGCCTGGGTCTGCGCTCGCGGACTTCGGCGTGACCCATTGACTCGCCCTGGCGACGCGATTACGGTGCAGAACCGAACAAACGGTCGGTATTTACCAGGAGGTGCTGGATGGCCCGCCTGCCCAGAGGCGCCGCGTCCGCCCGACGTGCCCCGCTGGTCGTCCTGCTGCTCATGGCGACCGCCTGCTCGTCGTCGTTGAGCACGGGCCAGCGCATCGTGGCCCAGGACGCTCCGGCAGAAGTCGGCGGTGTGACCACCAACGATCCGGGACTTCTGGCCGAACCCGGCGCGCTGTCGCCCACGCTGGCGGGTGTTCCGGGCAAGCCGGGCGCCGCGCCCGTCGCAGGCGGCCGTCCTGCCACGTCGACGAGGTCACCCGCCACGTCGGGTTCGGCCCCCGGTGGCGGTCAGGCGGGACCGGCGCAACCGGGCTCCACTCCGGCCAGGCCGATCGAGTTCAGCCAGGGAGTCACGCCGACCACCATCAAGATCGGCGTCTTCCTCGCCAGCTACGCCGGCCTTGAGGCCAATGGACTGAACATGGGCGATCCGGTCGTCCAGTCGCAGGCCGTGGCCGACTACCTCAATGCCCGCGGCGGGATCGCCGGGCGAAAAGTCATCCTCACCTACGCCAAGCTCGAGGCCGGCAGCACCAACTGGGAGGCGGACGAGCAGGAGATCTGCACGACGTTCACCGAGGACCACAAGGTCTGGGGCGTCATCTACTCGCTGGTGAGTCAGGGCAACACGTTGCTGCCCTGCCTCGCGAAGCACAACACGCCGCTGCTGAGCGGCGCCGGTGGCGTCGCCGACCGCAAAGGCATGGCCGAGTTCGACGACTACTACTACTACACCGGCGGGCCCGACCTCACCCGGATGTCCACCATGTACGTCGACGGTCTCCATGCGCAGGGCTACTTCACCGGTGACGGCGGCATCGGCGTGGTCCGCCTCGACTCCGCGCCTTTCGAACGCGCCTACAACGAAGCGCTCGTCCCGGCGCTGGCCCGCCACGGACTCAAGGTCGGTGAAGTCGCCGTCATCGACGGCCAGACGTCGTTGAGCAAGACCGCGTCGCAGATGGCCAGTATCGTGCTGCGCTTCCAGCAGCAGGGCATCAAGAAAGTGATGTTCCTGGACAACGCGACTCTCGGGGTGCTCTTCGCCATTCAAGCGAGCAGCCAGAAGTACTACCCCGCGTATGGGCTCACGTCGCTGAGTGCCCCCGCCGCGCTCATGCAGGCGAACGTTCCGCCGGAGGCTCTCGCCGGTGCGCGCGGGGTGGGTTGGATTCCAGCGCTCGACGTCGACCTGGTCAGAGACAAGGGCAACACCAACCTCGCCGCCGGCGTGTGTCGGGACATCATGGTCAAGGTGGGCCAGGGCGGTGTGGGCAGCGCAGGAGTGATGCAGCAGCGCATGTTCTGCGACGAGTTGTTCCTCCTCAAGCGGACACTCGACAAGGCGACGGCCCTGACACCGAGGGGGCTGCGCACGCAAGTAGAAGCGTTGGGTACGTCGTTCAACTCGGCTCTCACCTTCGCCACCAAGTTCGGCCCTGGTCGCCACGATGGTGCGGCTGCCTATCGGCCGTTCGCTTTCGTGGCGGACTGCAAGTGCTTCGAGTACTCAGGGCCGCCGCGGAGCACCGGCTGACGTGACGGTGCGTCGCGGGCCACGAGGCCCGCTCCTCCTAGTTGTGCTGTGCTCACTGGCTCTCAGCGGTTGTCGAGCGGACCGACTGTCGTTTCGCTCCGACGTGCCTGTGTCGATCGAGTCGCCGGCGCACAGAGAGCGCGTGTCGCTGCCGATGCAGGTTGCGCTGACGACGACAGAGCGACTCGTCCAGCGTCAGCGGACCCAGCCGAGCCGCGCGCTCTTCGCCGTGTTCGTCGACCAGGAGCCGATGCCCGTCGGCGAGAACCTGGAGTGGGTGGCCAGGGATGACGACAGCTGCCGAGACACGCCGGACTGCCCCGACCTGGGCTACCTCAACGCACGGGCAATCTTCGTGACCTCATCGACGTCGGTGCGCGTCGACACCGTGCTCACATCGCCGCGGGGACGCGAGTTGTCCGAAGGACTGCACCGAATGGTGGTGGTCCTGCTCGACGCGGATGGGCGACGCCAGGGCGAGCCGGTGGCCTCGCGTGAGTTCTTCGTCGAGAAGGTGCAGCAGTGAAGGGCGACCTCCAGGCGCTGCGTGAAGCCGAACGGGAGGTGCTCGAGCTCGAGCGGGCGCGGACCACCCTTCGGGCGCTCGGTCGATCCACCCTCGGTCTCGGCGCGCCAGCCGTGCAGCGACCCGTACCCGCGACTCTTCGGGCAGCCGGCCGGTCCTCGCTGCTCCTCGGCCTGGTCGCGGCTGCCTCGGCCTTCCCCGCGTACGTCGTCGTCTTCCACATCGGCGCGCTGCGCAACACTCTCGCCGTAGGCCCAGGCGCCAATGGGATCTTGCTACTCGCGGCGCCCCTCATCACCGCCTTGGTCGCCTTCGCGATCGCCAGCCGGCTCAACGCAGTCCGGACCTCGGCATCGGCCGCGGCCGGCTTCGTCGTCGCCACCGGTCTGCTCATTGGCGCGTTCGCGACATCGATCAAGGCGCTTCTCGTCGCCCTCCTGGTGTGCGGTCTCGGTGCCGCGGTCGCGCCGGCCCTGCATCTCGCCGCGATCGCCGACGAACGCCAGGTCTCCGACCGGGTCGCGGGTTTCACGCTTTATCGCGGCGTCGAGGCGGCGGGTCCGCTGGTCGCCATGCTCGTGGTCGTCGTGTTGACATCAGCGCAGGATCTCTCCTGGCGCGCCACGTTCCTCGGCCTGGCCATGGTCGCCGCCGGTCTCGCGGCCCTCGCTCGTCTGGTCCGCCCTGTGGCGGTGGGTCGGTGGGACACCGATCAAGTTGTGGACGCCGTGGTCGAGGCGACTGGAGCGGAGGTCGCGCTTGAGGTGGAGGCGCCGCTGGGAGCATTCGAGGCTGCGCGGCGCGTCACGAGTGTGAAGACCGCGAGAACGACCCTTGCTGTCCACGCGATTCTCGGACTCCTGGCTCTGCCGGTCGCCACCTACGTCCTCTTCCTGCTGCAGGAGCGCTTCGGCCTGACCCAGGGTGCTCGCGGGCTCACCTTCGTAGGCTGCGGCATCGTGGCCGTGGTCGGCTCGATCATCGCCGCGCCGATGGCCGAGGCGATCTGGCGGCGCGCACCCGCCGAGGCCCTGCGCACCGCCGCTGCAGTCGCTGCAGTCGGGCTGTGTGCACTGTTCCTCGCCGGTCTGAGCACCGTGCTCCCGCTCACCGTGCTCGGGCTGGCTGTCGCGGCAACCGCCTTGCTCCTCGTCCGGCCGATCCTCGACGTCGCTCTCATGTCGGTGACGACGCCGCCGCTGCGGCCCGTGGCGGCGGCTCTCTCCGGCACCTGCTACTGGGTGGCATCCGCGCTCGGCGGTCTGTTCCTGCTCGGCGGGATGGACACATCGTTCGGACCTGGAGGTGCACTGGTTGCTGCGGCACTCACCGGCGCGCAACTAGTACCGCTGCTGCGCTTGGCTGCGCGCGACCTCGATGGCGACCTCGATCGGTTGGTTGACCAGGTCGTCGAGTCCACCGAGCTTCGGCAAGCGGTTGCTCGAGGCGCGCACCTGCCGATGCTCGCCTGCCGGGGGATCGACTTCTCCTACGGCCAACTCCAAGTCCTGTTCGGTGTCGACTTCACCGTCGACGACGGCGAGATGGTCGCGCTCCTGGGCACCAATGGCGCAGGCAAGTCGACGCTGCTTCGGGTCATCTCCGGGCTCGGCCTGCCGAGCAGTGGGAGCGTGCGTCTGCGCGGTGTCGACATCACCTACGTCGACACTGAGCGGCGAATGCGCATGGGTATCTCGCAGGTCCCAGGCGGCAAGGGTGTTTACCCGCCCATGACCGTCCTCGAGAACTTGCGGGTCATCGGCTACAGCTGCGGTCGCGACAAGGCATCAATCGAGCGGGGCATCGAGGAGACCTTCGCGACATTCCCCCGCCTCGACGAGCGAAAGCGCCAGCTCGCTTCGACCCTGTCGGGCGGCGAACAGCAGATGCTCAGCTTGGCCCGCGCCATCGTCGTACGCCCGAAGCTGTTACTCATCGACGAGCTCTCGCTCGGGCTCGCGCCGAAGATCGTCGGTGAGCTGCTCGAGTCGGTCCGTCGGATCAACGCCACAGGCACCGCGGTCGTGCTGGTGGAGCAGTCGGTCAACGTGGCTCTGTCACTCGTCGACCACGCGTACTTCATGGAGAAGGGTGAGGTGCGCTTCGACGGCCCGGCCAAGCAGCTCCTCGCGCGTCCTGACCTCCTGCGATCGGTTTTCCTCGAGGGCGCAGCCGGCCAGGAGAAGGCATCGTGATCGAGGCCCCGCCAGCAGTCCTGGTGCTCGGCACGATCATCGGCATGACGTACGGCATCCTGGCCGTCGGTCTCGTGCTGATCTATCGCTCCAGCAAGATCATCAACTTCGCTCACGGCCAGATCGGCGCGTTCGGGGCTGCCGTGCTCGGGCTCGCGGTGACGAAGTGGGACGTTCCTTACTGGGTGATGTTCCCGGTGGCGGTGGCGCTGTCCGGCTCGATCGCTGCGCTCATCGAGGTCGGGATCATCCGTCGACTCCGCGACGCGCCCAAGCTCATGAGCATGGTGGCGACCCTCGGCGCGTCGGAGGTGCTGCTGCTCCTCGCGGTCCTGATCAACGGCGAGGCCGCGGCCGGCAGCTTCTTTCCGCAGCCGCCCCTGCCGTCGTTCAGCGTCGGTGCGCTCAACGTCACGCCCGCGTACTTCGGCATGCTCTTCCTGGCCCCGGTGCTCGTCGGCGGGCTCGCCGCATTCTTCCGGTTGAGCCGCTTCGGGCTCGCCACGCGGGCATCGGCCGCCAACCCCGAGGCTGCTCGCATCGATGGTGTGTCGGTACGCCGCATGTCGATGCTGTCCTGGGTGATCGCGGGATCGGTGTCAGCCTTCACCGCCCTCCTTGTGCTGCCGACCAAGGGCTTTGTCACCGGCGAGGCGCTCGGGTCCGGTCTCCTCCTGCGCGCGCTGGTCGCTGCGGTGATCGCCCGGATGGTCAGCCTGCCCGTCGCGCTCGCGGCCGGCATCGGGGTGGGACTTGTCGAGCAGGTTCTGCTCTTCAACTATCCCGAGGGTGGCCTGGTCGAGGCCGTGCTCTTCGGCGTGATCCTCGTCGCGCTCCTGCTGCAGAAGAAGGTCGGCTCGCGGTCCGAGGACAAGGGCAACTGGGTCGCCGTGCAGCCTTGGCCGCCGCTGTCCGACGCACTCCGCGCGGTCCCGTCGATCCGCTTTCTGGGCTGGGGGATCGGCGCCGTCTCGCTCGCGGCAGCGCTCGTCCTGCCGCTCCTCATCACCAACCGCGCGTCCTTCGTGATGGTGACGATCTACGGCTATGCCCTAGTCGGGCTATCCGTCGCTGTGGTCACCGGGTTGAGCGGGCAGCTCACTTTGGGGCAGTTCGCGCTCGCCGGAGTGGGCTCCGTCGTGTCCTTCGTGGTGTCGCGCGACACGGGCAACTTCTTCCTCGCGGCGGTGGTGGCCGGGCTTGCGGCTGCGCTCGTCTCTGTGCTGATCGGCCTCCCGGCGCTGCGCATACGCGGGCTGATGCTCGCGGTCATCACCTTGAGCTTCGCGCTGGCGGCGCAGAGTTGGCTCTTCTCTCAGTCGTGGGTGCTGGGTGAAGGTGAGGACCCCGGTCGTCCGATCATCGGGACGTTCGCGTTCGACACGGCGCAGCGCTACTACTACTACGCCCTGCTGTTCCTCGTCATCGGCTTCCTCATCGCGCGCAACATCCGCGCCGGCGGTCTTGGGCGCAGGATGCTCAGCGTCCGGGACAACGAGGACGGAGCCCGAGCGTTCGGAGTCTCCGCCGTTCGCACCAAGCTCCAAGCCTTCGCCCTGGCCGGCTTCCTGGCTGGGCTCGGCGGATCGGTGTACGGGCACGGGCTATCGCTGATCTCCTCCCAGGCGTTCCCGGTGCGCGCCAGCATCGACCTCGTCGCGATGACGGTCATCGGCGGCGTGGGAGTGCTCGCCGGACCGCTCATCGGAGCGTTCTACATCCTCGGAGTGAAGGAGTTCATCCCGCTCAACAACGCCGGCTTCGCAGCCACCGCCGCAGGGTGGCTCGTCCTCGTCCTCTTCTACCCGGGAGGACTGGCTCAGGCGCTCGCACCCACCCGCGGCAAGGTGATCGGCTGGCTGGGCCGTCGCGGCGGAGTGATCGACGCCGACGCCACCGTGGAGAGCGAGCCTGCCGGGACGGCAGCAGAGGACTCAGCCCGGCCGACTCGCTCGTCGGCGATCGTCCGCACGATCGGTCGTGACGTCATAGCGGACGGTGTGCTGCTCGAGGTTGCTGGCATCACGAAGCGGTTCGGCGGGCTCACTGCTGTGTCCGATGTCAGCTTCACGTTGCGCGCCGGCGAGACCTTGGGTCTCATCGGCCCCAACGGAGCGGGGAAGACGACGCTGTTCGAGATCCTCAGCGGCTTCACTCGGCCCGACGAGGGAGCGGTCCGGTTCGGTGGCCGGGATGTCACCGCATTGAGCCCAGACCGGCGCTCCCGGCTCGGACTGATCCGGTCCTTCCAGGATGCAGCTTTGTTCCCCACACTGACCGTGCTCGACACGGTCAAGCTCAGTCTCGAGGGGGCGGACCCGACGAGGTTCGCCCCGGCGATGGTGGGTGTCCGGACCGCAGAGAACCGCAAGGACCGCAGGGCTCGCGAGCTGGTTTCCCTGATGGGTCTGGACTTCTACCGCGACAAGCAGGTCGTGGAGCTCTCTACTGGCACTCGTCGGATCACCGAGTTGGCCTGCGTGGTCGCCCTCGAGCCCACTCTGCTGCTGCTGGACGAGCCTGGGTCGGGCGTGGCCCAGCGCGAGACCGAGGCTCTCGGCGCGCTCCTCGAGCGACTGAAGAGCGAGCTCAAGACGACACTGATCGTGATCGAGCACGACATCCCCTTCATCATGAGCATCGCCAACCGGGTGATCGCCATGGAGTCCGGGTCGATCCTCGCGGACGGCACTCCGGCACAGGTCCGTGCCGACGCTCGGGTCATCGAGTCTTACCTCGGCGGCGACGCGAGGTCGATCGAGCGGTCCGGCACGGTCACGACCCGCTCGCCGGCAACCGATCGCTGCACAGCGCTGACCCGCTCCGGGAGCTCATGCTCCCGCCGAGCGATATCCGCGGGCTTGTGCGCGCAGCACGCCACCGCTCTCGTCCGCTCCTGACCGCCCGTCATCTGATCAACGACAAGAAGGAGACACCATGACCTACTCCATCGTCGCCAGAGACCCCGAGACTGGTCAGCTGGGCGCGGCAGTTCAGTCGCACTACTTCGGGACAGGGCGCGTCGTCACGTGGGCCGAGGCAGGCGTCGGCGCCGTCGTCACGCAGTCAGTGCCGGAGATCGCCTACGGACCGCACGGGCTGGACCGGATGCGGGATGGCCTCGACGCTTCGGCGTCCCTCGCGCAGCTGGTAGGCGTCGATCCTGGCGAGGCAGTGCGCCAGGTCGCCATGGTCGACTCGACCGGCCGGGTCGCCGTACACACCGGTGCTGGGTGCGTCTCACGCGCCGGCCATCTCGTCGGCGACCAGGTCAGCGCTCAGGCGAACATGATGGCCAAGGACACTGTCTGGTCGGCGATGGTGGACGCCTACGCAGCGGCGACAGGTGATCTCGCGGGTCGACTCCTCGCGGCGCTCGAGGCGGCGGAGGGCGAGGGCGGTGACCTGCGGGGCAAGCAGTCGGCGGCCATCGTCGTGGTCGATGCCGAGCGCACCGACCGACCCTGGGATCACCGGCTCGTCGACCTTCGGGTGGACGATCACCCGCAGCCTCTAGTCGAGCTTCGCCGGTTGATCGACTACAACCGGGCTTTCACCCTGGTCAGCTCGGTCTTCGGCAGCGGCATCCTCTTCGCTCCCGAGCTGGATCCGCAGTCGGCCGAGCTCGAGCAGGCCCTGGGCGCGCTGGGGACAGCGCAGGAGACGTTGACCGACAACTTCGAGCCGACGTTCTGGCAGGCACTCCTGCTGGCCAAGTCGGGTCGCACGGACGAGGCTCGTAACCAGCTCAAGCTCGCGGCGGACCACCACGCCGGCTGGCGAGAGTTCCTGACCCGGTTGCCGGCGTCGGGGCTCATCGCACCGGACAACCCGTTGCTGACGGAGGGCTAACCGCCGATCCGGGTTTCGTGGCCGGCCCAGTAGGGCTCCCGCAGCTCGCGCTTGAGGATCTTTCCCGCGCCGGACTTGGGCAGCGGCTCTGTGCGTACGTCGATCCCCTTCGGCACCTTGTAGTCCGCGATGCGCTGCCGACAGAACGCGGCGAGCTCCTCCGCGAGCACTGGGTGCCTGGGCACGACGACCGCGTGCACTGCCTCACCCCATCGGGCGTCCGGCACTCCGAACACGGCGGCCTCCAGGACCGCAGGATGGGCGTAGAGGGCTTCCTCGACCTCAGTGCAATACACGTTCTCCCCGCCCGACACGATCATGTCCTTCGCCCGGTCGACCAGGAAGAGAAAGCTGCGCTCGTCGAGGTAGCCGAGGTCGCCGGACCTGTACCAGCCGTCCTGGAGAGCTTCCGCCGTCTGCTCGGGCTTGTTCCAGTAGCCGACCATCACGTTGGGCCCACGGATGACCACCTCGCCCACCTCGCCGACCTCGAGCGGCTTGCCTGCGTTGTCGACGACCCGGACGTCGACGCCGACCGCCGGCTGCCCGCACGAGCGGGTGAGACCGTCGTCGAGGTGCCGTTCCTCGTGGGGCAGCAACGTGGCGATCGGGGCGGTCTCGGTCGCGCCGTAGACATGCATCATCTCTGCGTGCGGGAACGCTGCCTGAACGCGCCGAGTCGTCTCGGTGGCGATGGGCGACCCACCATGGCTCAGAAACCGGACGCTCGACACGTCGCGCGGTCGTGCTGCCTGTTCGTCGGCGATCGCCGCGAGCATCGTCGGCACGCCAAGAGTCGCGGTGACGCGTTCGGTGTCGATGAGGTCGAGCGCTGCGGCCGGGTCGAAGGCCCGGAGCGTCACGTGCCGTCCGCCGACCCACACCGTCGCGAGTGCGGCGATCGTGCCGGCCGCGTGGAACATCGGGGCCATCACGAGCCATACGTCGTCGGAAGTCAGCCTGGCCCCGACGAGCATGTGGAACGCGTTCGCGACCAGGTTGCGGTGGGTCAGCATCACCCCCTTCGACGCACCCGTCGTGCCGCCGGTATAGAAGAGCCCGGCAAGGTCGTTCTCTGTCACCTCCGCCCCCAGGTCAACGGCGGGGCAGCCGGCGATGACGTCGTCGTATTCCGTCATCAGGACGACGTGGTCGACCAGACCCGCGAGGCCGCCGGGATCCCGGTCGGTGATGAGCACGCGGGCGCCTGCGTCGCGGAGGGCGTACTCGAGCTCGGCGTCGGTGTGCCGGGCATTGAGCGGCACGAGCACGAGACCTGCGGCCGGCACCGCGAGATAAGTCTCCAGATAGCGGCTCGAGTTCGCCGCCACGATCGCCACCCGGTCGCCGCGACGAAGCCCCATAGCGGTGAGTGCTCCCGCGAGCTGACGACATCGCTGCCACAGCTCGTGATGAGTCCACCGGACGTCGCCGTCGACCACTGCAATCTCATCCGGGAATGTCCGTCGGGCGCGATCGATCACGTCAGCGAACGTGTGCACCGGACCTCCTCAAGCTAACCGACTACTCGGTCGGTTAGGGGATCCTCACGGTAGGACTCCCGGGGTCGTCCGGTCAACGTCCCACTAGGCTGCCGCAAGGCGCGCGGAAGGGGGTAGAGGTGGGGCGTCCACGCGCGTCGGTCCGCAAGGCCTACGACGCCGATGCGCTCGCTGTTGTCGCGATGAATGTGTTCGCCGAGCGAGGGTACGACGGCGCCTCACTCGACGATGTCGCTGCAGCCGCGGGAATTGCCAAGAGCAGCATCTACCACCACGTCGCCGGCAAGGAGGACTTGCTGGCCCGTGGGCTTGGTCGCGGTTTCCGCGGTCTCTTCGATGTGCTCGAGGCCGACGAGGCCCGACACGGCCGGGCGATCGACTGCTTTCGCTTCGTCCTCGAGAACGCGATCAACGGCTTGTTCGTCGACGTGGCCGGCGTGAAGGTCCTGCAGACCCTTCGCGGGATGACACCGACGGAGCAGTGGGCGCGGGGTCGGCGACGGGAGTTCACCCGCCGGGTGACGGCGCTGGTCAGGCGGGCGGTCGCAGAGGGCGACATGCGTGACGACGTCGACCCGGAGACCATCACTCTGCTGGTGTACGGGATGCTGGCCTCGGTGACCGAGTGGTACGTCGACGGCGACGATCAGCGCGCCGAGCAGGTGGCTGACGCGATCATCGCGTTGACTTTCCAGGGCGCCCAGTCCGTCGGTGTAGGCATCCCGCCTGGCTAGAGGCGCGAGTCGTGTACCTCGTAGATCCGCACGACGGGTGGGTGGTCCAGCACCGACGCCAGCTCTTCCATCACCAGCGGCAAGATCGTCGTCGTCACCGCCTCGGCGTCCTCGCGCGTCTCCCATCGGGAGACCCCGACGTACTCGTTGCTGGCTTCGTCGACCAGCATGAGCATGTCGACGAAGCCGGCCTGCTGACGCACCCGGGGCATGAGCGCCTCGATGATGCCCACGACGCGATCGCGCTTGCCCGACTCGGCGTGATAGGTGACGTGCCGCGCGTACATGGGCCGACCTCCGGTCATCCCTGGGGGACTCATTCTCTCCGGCGCGCCGCTGGCGCGCGAACTGCCGCAAGTCACCCGTTGACGCCCTTCTCGAGCGCCCCTATCCTGCCGAAACCGAACAGTTGGTCGGTAAAGCAGAGGGGACCCGTGGTGCGCACTCGCAACACCCTGCGCGCCAGGCGTACGTCGGCCGCGCTCGCGGTGGTGGTGCTAGCCGTTGGCTGCTCGTCGTCACTCGAGCCCACCTCGCGGCTCGCCGGCCCGGATGCCGCCGTCGACGCGGCATCGCCGGACCTCGACGGATCGGCCGTCGCCTCCGGGGCCCCAGCGCCGGTCGCCGCGACGGCCGGGTCGTCGGTCGCGTCAGCTGCGGCCGTTCCGCGAGGGAGCGCGCCCGGCACTGGCAATCAGTCAGCGGCTCCGACAACGGGTCCGAGCGCGGCCGCGGTTTCTGGTCGTACATCGCCGACACGCTCTGGACCGCAGACTGGGCGCGGGTTTACGGCCACTGAGATCACGGTCGGCGTCGTCGTCATCGACTACGCAGGCTTGCAGGACGTGAAGGGATACAACAACGGCAGCCCGCGGGTTCAGGCACAGGCGGCCGCAGACTACGTCAACGCCAGAGGCGGGATCGGGGGGCGCAAGGTTCGCCTGGTGTTCGGCGAGTTCCCGGTTACGAGCAACAACTGGGCCGCGGACGAGCAGGCCATCTGCACACAGTTCACGGAAGACGAGAAGGTGTTCGCGGTCATCGCGGGTGCACTGAGCCAGGGCAAGACATTTCTGCCCTGCTTGGCCAAACACGACACCCCCCTCATCAGCAGCGCGGGCGGGCTCACCGATGACCAAGGGATGGCCGAGTTCCCCCGGCACTACTTCTACTCAGGCGGCATCACGCTCAGCCGACTCGCTCGTAGCTATGTCGACGGACTCGCCGAGGCGAAGTTCTTCGGTGCTGACGCGAAGGTCGGGTTGGTGCGCGTCGACGACCAGCCCTACGCGCGGACGTCGGACCGCATTCTGAAGCCTCGACTCAAAGAGCTGGGCAGCCCAGTGCTGGAGGAGGCCGTCGTCTCCGCCATGAACTCGCTCGGCGATACGGCATCGCAGATGTCGAGCATCGTCCTGCGGTTCCAGCAGCGTGGAATCAACCGGGTGCTGTTCCTCGACAATGCCTCCGTCGGACCACTTTTCGCCATCCAGGCCGCGAGCCAGGGTTACTACCCGCGGTACGGCCTCACGTCGGCCAGCCTGCCGAACGCCATGGCAGAGAACGTCCCCCGTACTGCGCTCGCGGGCGCTCAAGGCGTCGGCTGGCTGCCCGCACTCGATGTCTTCGAGCCGTACGAGAAGACGCCGACCTCAGCCGCGCGGGTGTGTCGAGAGATCAATGTGAAGGCCGGACAGGGTGACGTCAGCCGGACCGGTCAAGCACAGCAGCGCCTCTACTGTGATGAGCTGTTCTTCCTCCAACGCGCCCTGGCCCGCAACGTCGCCCTGACACCGCTCGGGCTGATGACTGCTGTCGAAGCCCTGGGCGCGTCGTACGACTCAGCGACCACGTTCTCCACTCGCTTCGGGAGCCGGCGGCACGACGGCGCGGCGACGACGCGCACTTTCGCCTTCGTCGACTCCTGTGCCTGTTTCCAGTACACGACCGCCCTACGTCCGACCGACTGACCAGTCGACCACATCACGAAGGAGCGATCCATGCGCGTCAGCATCTCGTTCACCGGGTTCGCTCCGGTCGAACCCACCGTCGCCGGCGTTCTCGCCGCAGAGGAGTTCGGCCTCGACGGGGTGTGGAGCGCTGAGCACATCACCTTCCACGACGGGATCGTGCCGACAGCGATGTACTTGCGTGCCACCGAGAGGCTGGACGTCGGCATCGTCGGACTGAGCTGGGCGGCGCGGCACCCCGCGATGCTCGCGATGGAGCTGTCGTCCCTGGC
>JBKJUS010000204.1:0-14520 GCA_046590575.1 Mycobacteriales bacterium
CTCAGGCCGTCGTTACGCCGGCCTTGGGGATGTCATCGTCGCCACAGTCAAGGACGCCATCCCCGGCGGAAACGTCAAGAAGGGTGATGTGGTCAGGGCTGTCATCGTCCGTGTCATCAAGCAGACCCGTCGTGCCGACGGTTCCTACATCAAGTTCGACGAGAACGCCGCTGTGCTCATCAAGGACGGCGGCGACCCCAGGGGCACCCGCATCTTCGGCCCAGTGGGGCGTGAGCTGCGCGAGAAGAAGTTCATGAAGATCATCTCGCTTGCCCCGGAGGTGGTCTGACGTGAGTATGAAAGTGCGCAAGGGCGACAAGGTCCGGGTCATCTCGGGCAAGGACCGTGGCCTCGAGGGGCGCGTCATCCAAGCGATGCCGACCGCGGACAAGGTCCTCGTCGAAGGTGCCAACCGGATCAAGAAGCACACCAAGGTCACGTCCTCGGCACGCGGCTCGCAGCAGGGTGGCATCGTCACTCAGGAGGCTCCCGTCCACGTGAGCAACGTGATGGTCGTGTGCCCGACCTGCTCGAAGCCCTCGAGGCTCGGCAGCTCGCGTGACGAGGCCGGTCGTAGCAAGCGTGTCTGCCGCCGTTGCGGCGCGGAAGTCTGAGAGGGAGCACGTGACCACCACTGACGAGCGGCCGGCCAAGGCGGTGCCGCGCCTGAAGGCTCGCTACCGCGAGGAGATCGTCGCGGCGATGCGAGATCAGTTCACCTACGCCAACGTCATGCAGGTGCCGACCATCACGAAGGTCGTCGTCAACATGGGTGTCGGGGACGCGGCAAAGGACTCCAAGCTCATCGACGGCGCGCTGCGTGACCTCACTGCCATCACGGGCCAGAAGCCCCAGGTGCGCAAGGCCACCAAGTCGATTGCCCAGTTCAAGCTCCGAGAGGGCATGGCGATCGGTGCGAAAGTCACGCTCCGCGGAGATCGCATGTGGGAGTTCGTCGACCGCCTGGTGAGCGTCTCGCTGCCCCGGATCCGTGACTTCCGCGGGTTGTCGCCCAAGCAGTTCGATGGCAACGGCAACTTCACGTTCGGCGTTACCGAGCAGTCGATCTTCCACGAGATCGACTACGACAAGATCGACCGTCCCCGCGGCATGGACATCACGATTGTCACGACCGCCACCACCGACGACGAGGGACGGGTCCTGCTTCGGCAGCTCGGCTTCCCCTTCAAGGAGTCATAGACATGGCGAAGAAGTGCCTCGTCAACAAGGCTGCGGCAAAGCCGAAGTTCAAGGTTCGCGGCTACACCCGGTGCAACCGGTGTGGCCGGGCACGATCGGTGTACCGCGCGTTCGGGCTATGCCGCATCTGCCTGCGTCAGATGGCGCACCGCGGCGAACTGCCTGGCGTGACCAAGTCCAGCTGGTAGTACTGCCTGTCCTTGCACATCAGCCCTATCGCGGCAGGTCCTGACGGAAACCACCGCACGAGAGGCACCACGCCCATGACGATGACCGACCCGATCGCGGACATGCTCACCCGCGTGCGCAACGCCAACCATGCCTACCACGACCAAGTGGCGATGCCCTACAGCAAGATCAAGACGCATATCGCCGAGATTCTCCAGCAGGAGGGCTACATCGCCGGCTGGAGCGTTGCCGAGGTCGAGAAGGGCAAGGACCTCGTCATCGAGCTGAAGTACGGCCCCAACCGGGAGCGGACGATTGCCGGCGTGCGCCGCATCTCCAAGCCCGGCCTTCGGGTCTACGCCAAGCGGGGCGGCCTGCCCCGCGTGCTCGGCGGCCTCGGCGTCGCAATCATCTCAACGTCCACCGGTCTGCTGACGGATAAGCAAGCCAACAAGCGCGGCGTCGGCGGCGAAGTCCTCGCCTTCGTCTGGTAGGGGAGAAAACCATGTCGCGTATCGGTCGCATGCCCATCTCCGTACCTAGCGGGGTCGACGTCAGCCTCAACGGCAGCGAAGTCGTGGTGAAGGGGCCCAAGGGCACCTTGTCGCACACCCTCGCTGATCCGATCACCATCGAACGGGGAGAGGACGGGACGCTTTCCGTCGTCCGACCTGACGACGAGCGGACCAGTCGCTCGCTGCATGGGCTCTCACGGACCCTGGTTGCCAACATGGTCACCGGGGTCACCACCGGGTATGAGAAGACGCTCGAGATCGTCGGCGTCGGCTACCGCGTCGCAGCCAAGGGCTCGTCGCTGGAGTTCGCGCTCGGTTTCAGTCACCCGGTCACGATCGAGCCGCCGGAGGGCATCAGCTTCGAAGTGCAGACGCCGACGAAGTTCATCGTCCGCGGCATCGACAAGCAGCAGGTCGGTCAAGTCTCGGCCGTCATCCGCAAGCTGCGTAAGCCCGACCCGTACAAGGGCAAGGGCGTGCGCTACCAAGGTGAGGTCGTCCGTCGCAAGGTCGGAAAGACAGGTAAGTGACGATGAATGTGTCCACCGCTCGCCGCATCGGCAAGGCCCGCCGGCACTTCCGCGTGCGCAAGAAGGTCGCTGGCTCGGCGACCCGCCCGCGTCTGGTCGTCACTCGCTCCGCCCGCCACATCTACGCCCAAGTGGTCGACGACCTGCAGGGTCACACCCTCGTGGCGGCGTCCACGCTCGACACTGACCTCCGGGGTGGTGACGGCGACAAGACGGCGCGGGCGCGGAAGGTGGGCGCTCTCGTCGCGGAGCGGGCCAAGGCCGCCGGGATCGACTCCGTCGTCTTCGACCGCGGGGGCAACCGCTACCACGGTCGGGTCGCGGCGCTCGCCGACGGTGCTCGCGAGAGCGGGCTGACCTTCTAAATGATCACTACTGAATTGAGGAACGTCTGATGCCAGGTCCCCAGCGTCGCGGTGCCGGTGGTGCTGCTGGCGGCACCGGCGAGAAGCGCGACCGGCGTGATCGCGGTGGCCAGGGTGCGCCGGAGAAGTCGGCGTACGTCGAGCGTGTCGTCGCGATCAACCGCGTCGCCAAGGTCGTCAAGGGTGGGCGCCGGTTCTCCTTCACCGCGCTGGTCGTCGTCGGTGACGGTGACGGCACGGTCGGGGTGGGCTACGGGAAGGCCAAGGAAGTGCCGGCCGCGATCGCCAAGGGCGTCGAAGAGGCCAAGAAGCACTTCTTCAAGGTCCCCCGCATCGGCGCCACCATCCCGCATCCGATCCAGGGTGAGGCCGCTGCCGGCGTCGTCCTGCTGAAGCCGGCCAGTCCCGGTACCGGTGTCATCGCCGGCGGGCCGGTGCGTGCGGTGCTCGAATGCGCCGGCATTCACGACGTGTTGAGCAAGAGCCTCGGCTCGTCCAACGCGATCAACATCGTGCACGCGACGGTGGCGGCGCTCAAGGGCCTCATGCGGCCTGAGGAGATTGCCGCGCGCCGCGGGCTGCCCATCGAGGACGTCGCGCCGGCCGCGATGCTCCGCGCTCGCGCCAACGCGGGTGCCTGATGGGGACCCGGTTGAAGGTGACCCAGATCCGGTCGAGGATCGGGCAGAAGGAGAACCAGCGAGAGACACTTCGCTCGCTAGGTCTCAAGCGCATCCACGACGTGGTGGTCCAGGAAGATCGTCCCGAGATCCGCGGGATGATCAAGACTGTGACCCACCTCGTCTCGGTCGAAGAGGTCACGCAGTAGCCATGGGAGACTCGCCAATGAAAGTCCATCACCTCCGCCCGGCTCCTGGCTCGCACGCTCCCAAGGTGCGGGTCGGCCGTGGCGAGGGCGGCAGGCGCGGCAAGACCGCCGGTCGCGGCACCAAGGGCACCGGCGCCCGTTACCAGGTGCCGGCCGGGTTCGAGGGTGGGCAGATGCCGATGCACATGCGGCTGCCTAAGCTCAAAGGGTTCAAGAACCGGTTCCGCACGGAGTACCAGGTGGTCAACGTCGAGCGTCTTGCCGAGCTCTTCCCCCAGGGCGGCGACGTCGACGTCGCCGCGATGGTCGACACCGGCGCCGTACGAGCGGACCAGCTGGTGAAGGTGCTGGGTGACGGCGACCTCGCCGTAGCCCTGCGGGTCACCGCCCACAGGTTCTCCGCGTCGGCGCGCGAGAAGATCACGGCGGCAGGCGGGTCCGCGACTCAGCTGTAGCTATCGTCCGCTCCGACCCGCTCGTTCGCGAGCGGACCGTGCCCCCCGGCTTCGGGTTGAAGATTCAAACCCGACCGTGGGGCACACTGTTCCCCGGCACCTTCCGATGGGTGTCACTCGCAAGACCGAGGAGGACGCGTGGCTGGACCCGACAGGCCCAAGCTGCTTAGCGCTTTCGGCCGTGCCTTCCGCACGCCTGACCTGCGTCGCAAGCTGCTGTTCACAGGGTTCATCATCGCGATCTACCGTTTGGGCGCGGCTGTGCCGGCTCCAGGCGTGGACTACGCCGCGATCCGCGCCGAACTCCAGCGGGTGAGCAACAGCGAGGTCTACAGCCTCATCAACCTCTTCAGCGGCGGCGCCCTGCTCCAGCTGTCCGTCTTCGCCCTCGGCATTACGCCGTACATCACCAGCAGCATCATCATGCAGCTGCTGATTGTGGTGATCCCGCGCCTGGAGACGCTCAAGCAGGAGGGCGAGTCAGGCAACGCGAAGATCACGCAGTACACCCGCTACCTCACGGTGTCGCTCGCCGTGCTGCAGTCCACCGGGATCGTGGCTCTCGCTCGCTCGGGCAACCTCTTCCAAGGCACCTCGGTCGAGATCATCCCCGACGACTCGCTCATCCGGATCATCACGATCGTCATGACGTTCACGGCCGGCACCGCGATCATCATGTGGCTCGGCGAGCTGATCACCGACCGCGGTATCGGCAACGGCATGTCCATCCTGATCTTCACCTCGATCGCGGCATCGCTCCCCTCCGAAGGCGGCAACATCTTGCGCGTGGCCGGAGGGGCTGTGTTCGCTCTGGTGCTGCTGCTCGGTCTCGCGATCGTTGTCGCCGTCATCTTCATTGAGCAGGCTCAGCGCCGTATTCCGGTGCAGTACGCCAAGCGGATGATCGGCCGGCGGGCGTACGGCGGCACCTCCACGTACATCCCGCTGAAGGTCAACCAGGCGGGTGTCGTCCCGGTCATTTTCGCGTCCTCGCTGCTTTACCTCCCGCAGCTGCTCAGCCAGATCTGGCAGTCGAACGAGCGGTTCACCCGGTTCGTGGAGAACTACGTCAACGATCAGACCAACCCGTTCTACCTGGCCTTCTTCTTCGGCCTCATCGTCTTCTTCGCCTACTTCTACACCGCGATCACGTTCAACCCGACCGAGGTCGCTGACAACATGAAGAAGTACGGCGGCTTCATCCCGGGCATCCGCCCTGGCCGGCCGACGGCGGAGTACCTCGACTACATCCTCAACCGGATCACGCTGCCCGGAGCGCTGTTCCTGGCGACCATCAGCGTGCTGCCCTTCCTCGCTCTCGGGCTCACCAACGGGGTGCAGTTCCCGTTCGGCGGGACAGCGGTGCTGATCATGGTCGGCGTCGGTTTGGAGACCGTGAAGCAGATCGAGAGCCAGCTCATGCTCCGCAATTACGAGGGTTTCCTTCGGTAGTGCGACTCGTCCTGGTCGGTCCACCGGGAGCCGGGAAGGGGACCCAGGCTCAGTTCGTCGCCGGGCACTACGGCGTCCCAAAGATCTCGACAGGTGACATCTTCCGGGCCAACGTCTCGCAGGGGTCTGAGCTCGGTGTGGTGGCCAAGAAGTACATGGATGCCGGTGATCTCGTGCCGGACGAAGTCACCATTGAGATGGTGCGCGAGCGGATCAGTCAACCCGACGCGGTGAGCGGCTTCCTCCTCGACGGCTTCCCCCGCAATGTTGCGCAGGCTGACCGGCTCGACGACATCCTCAGTGAGCTCGGCCGAAAACTCGACGTCGTGCTCGAGCTTGTGGTGGACACCGACGAAGTGGTGCGGCGGCTCTCCGGCCGGCGTACCTGTCGCGGTTGTAACCACGTCTGGCACCTTGATTTCGACCCACCGGCGAAGGAGTCGGCCTGCGATATCTGCGGTGGTGAGCTCTACCAACGCGACGACGACCAAGAGGCGACGATCCGACACCGCCTCGAGGTTTACGCTGAGCAGACCGAGCCGCTTATCGCCTTCTACGGCGGTCGGGGGATACTCGTCGGCATCGACGCCACCGGCCCGGTGGATGACGTCACCGAGCGCGCTGTCGAAGCGTTGCGCCGCTTCACGGAGTAGTCATGATCACCCTGAAGAGCACCGCCGAGATCGCCCTCATGCGCGAGGCCGGGCTCATCGTCGGGCGCTGCCTTGAGCTGCTCAAGTCGAGCGTCGAGCCCGGGATGTCGACGATGGACCTCGACCGCATCGCCGAGACTTTCATCACCGGTGCCGGCGCGGTCCCGTCGTTCAAGGGCTATCACGGCTTTCCGGCGACGCTGTGCACGTCGATCAACGACGAGATCGTGCATGGGATCCCGAGTGAGAAGCGGATCATCCGAGACGGTGACATCGTTTCGATCGACTGCGGAGCGATCGTGGGCGGGATGCACGGCGATGCCGCGGTGACTGTGCCGGTGGGCAAGGTCCCTCAGCAGATCCTCGACATGCTCACGGTCTGCGAAGAGTCCTTGTGGCGTGGGTTCGCCGCCGCCCGGCTCGGGGGGCGGCTGACGGACATCAGCCATGCCATCGAGGCGCACATCCGTCCACATGGATACGGCATCGTCGAGGAGTACGTCGGTCACGGCATCGGCCATGCCCTTCACGAAGACCCTCAGGTGCCCAACTATGGGCGACCCGGCCGCGGACCGAAGATCGAGAGGGGCCTGGTGCTGGCCGTCGAGCCGATGGTCAACCTGGGCACGCGACTGACCAGGACGCTCGACGACGAGTGGACTGTCGTGACGCAGGACGGGATGCCTTCTGCCCACTTCGAGAACACCTTCACCGTGACCGACGACGGCCCATGGGTGCTGACCGTAGAAGATGGCGGCCGGTCGATTCTGGAGCCGCTGCTGGCCGGCTCTGCCGCCTGAGCGGTCCTTCCAGACCTCCCAGGTGTAGCGCACCCTACTGCGCATATGTCGCCTAGATGACGGACTCGTGCCGCTCAGACGACCACAGTGGCTGTCGGCACCCAGCCAACGCCTGTCAAGGGGGAGTCATGCTCGAGACCAAAGCCGGTGCTACCAGCCCGGGCGGTGGTGGCGACGGCGTGGCCGGTCCCGACGAAGATGTCGAGGGTCACGGGGCTCGGGAAGTCGTCGCCGGACTCGGCGTGGTGATCGCTCTGAGTTCGGGCGCTGCCCTGGTCACCTCGGCGGAGCAGGCCGCAACAGTGAGCGACGGTCCGGTGAGCGCCGCCGGCTCGACGCGCCGGGGTGCCGTCGCCACCGAGACCCGGGTCGTGTCCGCAGCGCCACGGGCCTTCGCTGGCCAGGTGGTCACGTTCACCGCGGCCGTCGCGGCCCAGGAGCTCCGCGATGCGCTGCCGACCGGCACGATTGTCTTCCTGGACGGCCAGCGGGAGCTGGGGCGCGCACCGCTGGGGCAGGGGGGCACGGCGTCGGTGACCATCAGCGACCTCCCGGCCGGCGAACATGCGGTGAGCGCTGTGTTCAGCGGCGATGACGTCTTCACCACCAGCGAGGCGGACCCCATCTCCCAGCGGGTAATGCGGGCGTCGACGGTGACCACACTGCGCACCGATGAATCCGACGTGGGCTCGGTCACCCTGATCGCCACGGTGGGTTCGACCTCACCGAGCGGCGTCGTACCCACCGGCACGGTCAGCTTCTGGAGCGATGCAGAGCAGATGGGCGCGACCCCCGTCCAGCCCGATGGCACGGCGTCGCTGATCGCCGAGTCGTCGATGGTGCTCGACCGCCACGTCTACGCGCGGTACGCCGGCGACATGAGCAACCGAGCAAGCCAGTCCAACTCCGCGAGCACGTCGGCTGGGTCCGGCGCGGCGGGCGCGTCTGTTGACGCTGCCGACGCCTCGCTGTAGACCGCCTCTTGGACGACCTCGCCGGACCGCGGCGGGCATCCGGCGTACGCATTCACGAGGGGGACGAGTCATGGTCGCAGGGGCACCATCTACGATGTACGTCATGGGGCGGGGCGCATGGTAGCCAGTGAGACGTCGTTGCTCGATGAGCTCGGCCGTATTGCCGGCGATCTCGGCCCGGCGCTTGCCCCGTCCGGCGGCGACAACCTCCTGCGATCCATCGCACTGACCGCTCAGAAGCAGTTCGGCGCCGCTGCATGCAGCGTCGCCCGCCTCACCGAGGACGACTCCGAGCTGGTGTTCACCACCGTGGTCGGCCGGGGTGAGGAGATGGTGCCTGGACTCCGGATCCCTTCGGGTCACGGCATTGCCGGATGGGTCGTCATGTCAGGACAGCCGCTCGTTGTCAGCGACCTGACCAATGATCCGCGGTGGGCACGGGATACCGCTGAGCTCACGGGCTACACCCCGAAGAGCATGCTGGTCGCTCCGGTGGCGACGGCTCAGCGGCTGCTTGGCGTCATCGAGGTGCTCGACCGCAGCGAGGACCGGCCGGAGTCTGGTCAGGACATGGAGCTGCTCGGGGTCATCGCCGACCAGGCAGCGCTCGCCCTTGAAGGAGCGCGAGCGTTCAATGACTTCGGCCGCCTGTTGCTGCGCGCGATCGCCGCTGCGTCGAAGGAAGACGATGCGGTGGCTGCGCTCGAAGCGGCGGCGGCGCGCCTCGAGCCGCCAGAGGCCGACTTCCTGGAGCTCGCCTCGCTCTTCGGCGAACTCGGTCGGCTCAACCCCGAAGCCCGGCAGCTCGCGGTCCGCGTCGTCCGGCAGTTCGTCGACCATCAGAATTCTCTGGCGCCAAGGAGGACGCCACGGCGGGGGTAAGACCAGCCGGCTCAGAGAAGTTCGACCCGGCGGTGCTCCCAGCGGTCTCCCCACTGCCCATTCCGCAAGCGATCACCCGCGAATGGGCCTGGGGTGGTTCCACCGGTGCCGGCGTCCACGTCGCCGTGGTGGACAGCGGCGTCGAGGCGGACCACCCACTCGTCGGTGGGGTCACCAGCGCAGTGGCGCTGCACTACGACTCGTCCCAGCCCGATGGGGTGCGGGTCGACGAGGGACCTCACCAGGATCTCTTCGGCCACGGCACCGCCTGCGCCGGCATCGTCCGAGCGCTGGCGCCGGATTGCTACCTGCACAGCGTCCGGGTCCTCGGGGACCGGCTGACCGGGAAGGGCCCCGTCTTCGCGGCCGGGCTGCGCTGGGCCATTGAAGCGGGCATGCACGTGGTCAACATGAGCTTGAGCACGGCGAAGGACGACTACCACGGGCTCTTCCACGACCTAGCCGATGAGGCGTACTTCGCCGGCGTGGTCCTGGTCTGTGCGATCAACAACGTGCCGGGTGCGAGCTACCCCAGCGAGTTCGCCGCCGTCTTCTCGGTCGCCGCTCACGATCGCCACGACCCGGAGGGTTTCGACTACAACCCGCATCCACCTGTCGAGTTCGGGGCACCGGGCATCGACGTCGAGGTGGCCTGGGCCGGTGGATCGACGATCACGGCCACGGGAAACAGTTTTGCCGCGCCGCACATCGCCGGACTGGTTGCCCGAATCCTCGCCAAGCACCCCGGTCTGACGCCATTCCAGGTCAAGACCGTGCTCCACGCCGTCGCGGACAACGCCCGGCCGCCGACGGCGAGTTTGTCGGCGAGCACCCTGAGGACGTAGACTTCCCTTTCGGCTCGCGGGCTGGCTGCTGTCGCGTGCTCAGATCACTTGCATTCTCATTTGTCGATGTTCCACGGATTGCGGAGGCCATGCCCAAGAAGGACGGGGCGATCGAGATCGAGGGCTCGGTCGTCGAGCCCCTCCCGAACGCGATGTTCCGGGTCGAGCTGCAAAACGGTCACAAGGTGCTGGCACACATCAGCGGCAAGATGCGCATGCACTACATCCGCATCCTCCCTGGCGACCGAGTGGTCGTGGAGCTCAGCCCCTACGACCTGACTCGTGGGCGCATCGTCTACCGCTACAAGTAGGAAGTACGCCTCACGTGAAGGTCAAGCCGAGCGTCAAGAAGATCTGCGACAAGTGCAAGGTGATCCGCCGTCACGGCCGGGTCATGGTGATCTGCGACAACCTGCGCCACAAGCAGCGCCAAGGGTAATCAGTTCCGCCCCCGAAATCGCTTCGGATTTCGCGTGCGGCGCACAGAGCTTCCCACCGCCTTCTGGGCGGACACCTCCGGCGCGAAGGCCGGAGCCCCTGCCGGGGACGGGTGGCTGAAGACCTTCGCTGGGCACGAAGGAACGTCTCACATGGCACGTCTGGCAGGCATCGACCTTCCGCGCGACAAGCGGGTTGAGATCGGCCTCACCTACATCTTCGGTATCGGTCGTACGCGCGCGCAGCAGTCGCTCAAGGAGACCGGGATCAACCCGGACACCCGGGTCAAGGACCTCACCGACGACGACGTGATCAAACTGCGCGACTGGATCGATGGTCAGTACAAGGTCGAAGGTGACCTTCGTCGTGAAGTCGCTCAGGACATCAAGCGCAAGATCGAGATCGGCTGCTACCAGGGCATCCGGCATCGCCGGGGTCTCCCTGTCCACGGGCAGCGGACGCACACCAACGCCCGCACCCGGAAGGGCCCGAAGAAGACCGTCGCCGGCAAGAAGAAGGTCGGCAAGAAGTAAGACGGCTCTTCGACGCCCGATCCACTCACGACTCCAGGGAGACCACCCATATGCCTCCGAAGACCCGTACCGCTCCGTCCGGCGCCAAGAAGGTGCGCCGCAAGGAGAAGAAGAACATCGCGCACGGTCACGCGCACATCAAGAGCACCTTCAACAACACGATCGTGAGCATCACCGATCCGCAGGGCAACGTGATCGCGTGGGCCTCCGCCGGCCACGTGGGCTTCAAGGGGTCGCGCAAGTCGACTCCATTCGCCGCTCAGATGGCCGCCGAGAGCGCTGCCCGCAAGGCGCAGGAGCACGGAGTTCGCAAGGTCGATGTGTTCGTCAAGGGTCCCGGCTCTGGCCGCGAGACCGCGATTCGATCGCTGCAGGCCGCCGGCTTGGAGGTCGGCGCGATCCAGGACGTCACCCCGATGCCGCACAACGGCTGCCGCCCGCCCAAGCGCCGCCGAGTTTGAGACCAGGAGACTTTTACTGATGGCTCGTTATACCGGTCCCGACTGCAAGCGTTGCCGCCGGGAGAAGATGAAGCTTTTCCTCAAGGGCGCCAAGTGCGAGTCGCCCAAGTGCCCCATCGAGATCCGGCCCTACCCGCCGGGTGAGCACGGACGAGGCCGCACCAAGGAGAGTGAGTACCTCCTGCAGAAGCGCGAGAAGCAGAAGTGTGCGCGCATCTACGGAATCCTCGAGAAGCAGTTCCGTGGCTATTACGAGGAGGCGAACAAGAAGCAAGGTAAGACCGGTGAAAACCTGCTGCGCATCCTCGAGTCGCGGCTGGACAATGTCGTCTACCGCGCCGGCTTCGCCAAGTCGAGGGACATGGCCCGACAGGTGACCCGACATGGTCATGTGCTGGTCAACGGCAAGAAGGTGGACATCCCCTCCTTCCGGGTCAGCGAGAACGACATCGTCGAGATCCGCGAGAAGTCCCGTGGCCTGACGCCGTTCGTCGTCGCCAAGGCGGAGCTCGGCAGCCGCCCGGTGCCAGCCTGGCTGGAGGTGATCAGCTCGCAGATGCGCGTCCTCGTGCACGCCCTTCCCGCGCGCCAGGTCATCGACACCCCGGTCCAGGAGCAGCTCATCGTCGAGCTCTACTCCAAGTAGCCAAGAACCCGTCTGCCCGGACCGCCGTCAGCGGCTGGGACACCGCAGTCAGAGCCTCAAATAGAGGGGGCTCTGGACCAAGAAGGAGCTCGTCTTGCTCATCGCACAGCGCCCCACCCTCACCGAAGAGCCGGTTAGCGATTTCCGGTCGCGATTCGTCATCGAGCCGCTTGAGCCGGGCTTCGGCTACACGCTCGGCAACTCGCTGCGGCGCACCCTGCTTTCGTCGATCCCCGGCGCCGCCATCACGTCGATTCGCATCGACGGTGTGCTGCACGAGTTCTCCACCGTGCCCGGTGTCAAGGAGGACGTCACCGACCTGATCCTCAATCTCAAGGGTCTCGTGGTGAGCTCCGAGAGCGATGAGCCGGTCGTGATGTACCTCCGCAAGCAGGGGCCGGGTGAGGTGACCGCGGGTGACATCGCGCCGCCGGCCGGGGTGGAGATCCACAACCCGGAGATGCACATCGCCACGATCAACAAGAAGGGCAAGCTCGAGATCGAGCTGACCGTCGAGCGTGGCCGTGGCTACGTGTCCGCCGTACAGAACAAGCAGGCGGGGCAGGAGATCGGCCGTATTCCCGTCGACTCGATCTACTCGCCGGTGCTGAAGGTGACCTACAAGGTGGAGGCCACCCGAGTCGAGCAGATGACCAACTGGGACCGCTTGGTCGTCGACGTCGAGAGCAAGCCGTCGATCTCACCACGCGACGCCATCGCCTCTGCTGGCAAGACGCTGGTCGGACTCTTCGGTCTGGCCCAGGAGCTCAACGCCGAGGCCGAGGGCATCGACATCGGCCCCTCGCCCGCTGAGGGCGCTCTCGCTGCCGATCTCGCGCTGCCGATCGAGGAGATGGACCTCACTGTTCGCTCCTACAACTGCCTCAAGCGCGAAGGCATCCACTCTGTCGGCGAGCTCATCACCCGCAGCGAGGCCGACCTGCTCGACATCCGCAACTTCGGTGCGAAGTCGATCGACGAGGTCAAGGCCAAGTTGCACACCATGGGTCTGGCGCTGAAGGACTCCCCACCCGGGTTCGACCCGCGCGACGTCGTGGACAACTACGGCTCGGACGACTTCGACAGCTTCGACGACACCGAGCCGGCCTAACCGCCTGCGCCGCAGTTTCTGTACCGCTCACATTCTCGAGGAGACGACGATGCCCACCCCGCTGAAGGGGCCCCGCCTCGGTGGTAGCCCGCAGCACCAGCGGCTGCTGCTGAGCAACCTGGCAACCGCGCTCTTCGAGCACGGTCGGATCACGACGACGCAGGCCAAGGCCAAGGCGCTGCGCCCGCTCGCGGAGAAGCTCATCACCTTCGCCAAGCGCGGTGACATCCATGCCCGTCGGCAGGTGCTGACCGTCGTGCGCGACAAGTCTGTCGTGCACACGCTCTTCGCCGAGATCGGGCCCCGGTTCGCCGAGCGCCCGGGCGGCTACACCCGCATCACCAAGGTCATGCCGCGCAAGGGCGACAACGCGCCGATGGCCGTGATCGAGCTCGTTGAAGCTACGACGATCGCCCAGCAGGCCGTGGGTGAGGCAGAGCGCGCACGAGGCACCAAGTTCGCACCGCGTCGCGGTAAGGCCGCCGCACAGCCCGAGGCAGACGCTGCGGCAACCACAACCGACGACGCCGACGCCGTCGACGACGTCGACGTCGTCGAGGGCGAGCCGATGGTGGCCGAGGCGGTGCCGACCGACGAGGTGCAGGACACCGCGGCTGAGGCGCTCGACGCAGCAGCAGCGGCGTCGGAGTCCGTCGAGGAGTCCGCAGCCGCAGGGGATGTCGAGGACGAGACCCCGAAGGTCGAGGACAAGGACGAGCCCACCGCGTAGCGGCCGGGTACGTCGTCGTGGCGCGGCTACGACTCGACGTCGCGTACGACGGAAGTCCCTTCGCCGGGTGGGCGGCGCAACCGAACAGATCCACCGTGCAGGGCGCCCTCGAGGGCGCCCTGTCGTGCGTGCTGCGGCAGCCGGTCGCGCTTACCGTCGCGGGGCGGACCGACGCGGGTGTGCACGCGAGCGGCCAGGTCTGCCACCTCGACGTCGTGGGGCCGGTCATCCCGGTCGAGCTGCTCCGACGCCTCAACGGCGTACTGGACGCCGCCGTGCGGGTCCGCGACGTGACCGTCGTGCCGGTGGGGTTCGACGCCCGGTTCTCCGCACTCTCCCGGCGGTACGAGTACCGGGTGACCGACGCGGCGCATGGTGCGGCGCCGTTACGCCGGCACGACACCCTCACCCACCCGCGCGGTCTCTCCCTCCGTCGTCTGCGCAGGGCCTCGGCGCCGCTGGTCGGGCTGCACGACTTCGCCGCCTTCTGCCGGCGCCGCGAGGGTGCGACGACCGTCCGCACCGTGCGCCGCCTCACCTGGCGCCGCGAGTCGGACGGCGTGTTGGTCGCGACGGTGGAGGCGGATGCGTTCTGCCATCAGATGGTGCGCTCGCTGGTCGGCACGCTGCTGCTGGTCGGCGACGGCCGTCGCGAGGAGGGATGGCCCAGCGCCGCACTACTCGCGGGCGACCGGGCACAGGCTGGCCCGGTCGCTCCGGCGCACGGTCTCACCCTGGTCGAGGTCCGCTACCCAGCGCTGTCTCGGCTGGCTTCGCGGGCCCAGACGACGCGCCAGCGCCGGGAGCCGTTGAGCTAGCGCACTGCGCTCCGTCGCGCCCGGCGAAGGGCGAGTGCGCCGGTGCCCGCAAGCCCGGCCGCGACCAGGATGCCGACATCGACGCCGGTGGCGGGCAGGGGACCGGTCGGCCGGG